>JAHIYU010000044.1 GCA_018814885.1 bacterium
CAAGATCATGGTCGCTCACAACATCCCCTACGTGGCCCAGACCACGCCCTTCCACTGGAAGGACCTGCAGATGAAGGTCGAGAAGGCGCTAGCTGTCGACGGCCCCGCCTTCCTGAACGTCCTGATGCCCTGCACCGTGGGCTGGGGCTTCGACCCCGCCATGGGCATGGAACTCTGCAAGATGGCCGTGGAAAGCAACTTCTGGCCGCTGTTCGAGGTGGAGAACGGCGCGTACCAGATGACCAAGAAGCCCAAGGAAGACCGCACGCCCATCGTGGAGTGGCTGAAGCAGCAGGTGCGTTTCAAGCACCTGTTCAAGCCCGGCAACGAGGGCCTGCTCGAGGAGCTCCAGCGCTGGGTGGACGACGAGTTCGCCAAGCTGCAGAGGCTCTGCGGGTAGGACCGGGCGGTCGCGATCCCAACGACCGGAGAAAGGCCCTCGCGCCGGGCGCGGGGGCCTTCTCGTGTCCGGCAGCGGGGCTCACCGGTAGAGCGCCTTGATTTCGCCCCAGGAAAACTCCACCGGCGGCACGGTCCCATCCCACAGGCGGAAGCTGTCGAGACCCAGGGACAGCGCGCCGATCCCGGTGGCCTTGATGCCGGTGTGGTAGACATCGGACATGGTCGTGGAGAACGAGGGCGAGCTGGTCTCCTGCAACCAGCCCGCGTCCAGCGCCTGCTGGTCGATCCAGTGCGGATCGAAGGACACGTCGAACCACTGCCAGCCGCCGCTGCCGAGGTCGGCGGCGAGGGGCAGGTACCAGCCGTTGTGCGCCGAGTCCTGGTAGCGGATGTGGATGTAGACGGTGTCGAACGTGCCGGCCAGGAAACTCACCGCCACCTGCATCCTGACGTAGCCGTGGACGTTGAAGTCGCCCGTGTAGGCGGCGGCGTAGTTGATCGCGCCGGCGATTCCGTAGGTGAACGGTTGCTCGTAGGACTCCAGGTAGCCGCCGCCGTAGCCGTCGGTAGGCCAGACGGCCAGGGTCGCGGCGCCCGTAGCGGGGAACCAGCCGCCGACGTTGCCGTCGTCCCAGTCAGCCGAGACGTGGTCCGCCGTGGCCGCGAGGGGGACGGTGAGCGCGACGAGCGCGGCGAGTGCGATGAACAGGCGCATCCGTGTGGTCAAGATCTTCTCCCCCTGCTGATGTCGCGGTCCGACTGCGTGCGGTCATCTTGTCAGACCGCCGGGGACCGGCCAAGGGTTTTCAGGATCGCGGCGGGAGAGGGATCAGAGGGAAAGGTACCAGCGCCAGGCCGAATGGCCCCAGAGGGTGACCGCCATGGCGGAGGGGGCCAGGAACACGCCGTAGGGCAGGGCGGTGCGGGCGTCGGCGCGGCGGGCGATCACCAGGTACATGCCGATGACCGTTCCCAGGAAAGAACCTGCCAGGAACGTCATCATGACGCCCTGCCAGCCCAGCCAGGCCCCGAGCATGGCCGCCAGCTTCACGTCGCCGAAGCCCAGCCCCTCCGCGCCGCGCAGCCGCTGGTAGCCCCGGCGCAGGAGCCAGAGCGCGGCGAAGCCGCCCACCGCGCCCAGGAGTGCATCGGCGCGGGTCGTGCCCAGCAGGCGGCAGAAGACCAGGCCGAGGGCGATCCCCGGCAGGGTGAAGACGTCCAAGATGAGCTTGTGGTCCAGGTCGATGAAGAAGACGGCGACCAGGGCCAGCAGGACCGCGGCCGTGACGGCGGCCGCGGCGGGAGTGGGCGTCAGCAGGACCGCGGCCGTCGCGGACGCGCCGCCGAGCAGCTCCACCACCGGGTAGCGGGGACTGATGGGGGCGGCGCAGCCGCGGCAGTGGCCGCGCAGCAGCAGCCAGCCGAGCAGGGGCAGGTTGTCGCGCCGGCGGAGCGGGACGCCGCAGGCGGGGCAGCGCGAACCGGGCCGCACCAGGGACTCTCCCCGGGGCAGGCGCCAGATCACCACGTTGAGGAAGCTGCCCAGGCACAGGCCGAGCAGGGCGATGCCGGCGAGCAGCGCGCGCGCCGGCAGGTCGGTCGTCTCGGCGAGCAGGTCCAGGGCGTTCACGGCTATCCCGTCACCACCTGCCGCGCCTTCTCGGGATCCTGGAAGCGCGGCATCACGGTGGCAGCGTCGACCACGTTCTCGCGGTAGAGCTGCAGCAGCGAGTCGTCCAGCAGCGTCATGCCGTCGCTGCTGCTGCTGGAGATGACGTTGTTGATCATGTGGATCTTGCCCTCGCGGATCTGGTTGGCCACGGGATTGGTCACGAACATCACCTCGCGCGCCGCGACGCGTCCCTGCCCGTTGCGGTGCGGCAGCAGGACCTGCGAGATCACGCATTTCAGGGTGAGGGCGAGCCGGGTGCGGATCTCATCCTGGTCGTGCACCGGAAAGACGTCGATGATGCGGTTGATGGTCTTGGCGGACGACTGGGTGGCCAGGGTGCTGATCACGATGTTGCCCGTCTCGGCCGCCGTCAGGGCGATCTCGATGGTGGCCCGGTCGCGCATCTCGCCCACGAAGATGACGTGGGCCATCTGGCGCAGGGCCGCCCGCAGGCCGGTGCTGTAGTCGTGCACGTCGACGCCGACCTCCCGCTGGTCGATGACGCATTTCTTGCTCTTCATGCGGAACTCGATGGGATCCTCGATGGTCACGATGTGTTTGGCGCAGCCCTCGGTCGTGTTCATGTATTCCAGGAAGCTGGCCAGCGTGGTGGACTTGCCCGATCCCGTCGGTCCGGTCACCAGGATCAGCCCGTTGGGGATGTTGATCAGCCGCCTGATCAGCGCTTCGGGGATGCCGATCTCGGAGTGGTGCGGTATCTCCAGGGGGACGTGGCGCAGGACCGCCGAGACGGAGCCGCGCTGCTGGTAGACGTTGGCCCGGAATCGCGCGACCTCGAAGAGCTCGATCGACATGTCCCCGTCGAGATCGCGTTCGAACTTCAGGCGCTGGTCGTCGTTCAGCAGGGCGTAGGCCAGGTTCCGGCTCTCCTCGGGGGTGAGCCGGTGCGCCGGGTCGTGGCATTCGAGGCGGCCGTAGACGTGGTAAGTCACCGGCGATCCCGCTGAGATGATGATATCCGACGCGTTGCGGCTCACGGCCTCGTGCAGGATAGCATCTATTTTGAGCGTCTGCCGGGCGACCTTGGCAACCGGGGCCGTCATCGTCGTCATGTTCTCCGCCTCTCCGTCTTCGTCATGGTCGTTGCGCCAGTTCGGCAGCCACACGACCTCAGTGCCTCCGGGTGCGATCGCGGGTCTGGGTGGCCCCCGCATCAGCGGTCACCTGCGCTGCGGGAGGATCGTCCCGTTGCGTCAGCTCAGGGTTTTCCTCGGCGGCGGTCGGCAGGTCGTCGCCGCTGTCGCCGACGATCCGCGGCGTGATCTCGATGACCAGGTCCAGGCGGACCTTCTCGGTCCTGGTATGGCGGAAGAAATAGCCGAGCAGCGGGATGTCGCCCAGCAGGGGCAGCTTCTTGACGTCCTTGCGGGTCTCCTCCATGAGCAGGCCGCCCAGGTAGATGGTCTGTCCGTCGCGCACCCGCACGTTGGTGATCGCGCGGCGGGTGGACGTCTGGGGCAGATCCTCGTCGGGGCCCACGAAGCGCAGGATGCGCGAAACCTCGGGCTCGACCAGGGTCGTGATGAAGCCGTCGCCGCTCACCCGGGGCGTGATGTTCAGCCGCACGCCCACGTCGATCTTCTCGAGCTGGACCGACTGCATGACACCGGCGCCGCCGCCGCCGGACTGCAGCGAGGTGATGACCACGGGCACCGTCTCGCCGGCGAAGATCTCGGCCATCTCGCCGTTGAGCGTGACCACCTTGGAGTTGCTCAGCAGGCGGGCGTGTCCGTCGGAGATCAGCGCGTCGATGGCCACGTCGAAGGTGGCGTACTGGCGGTAGAATCCCTGGCCCTCGAGGATCCGCGTGTAGTCGATCTCCTCGGGCAGCGATCCGGGCGTGCCGGCGCCGTTGTAGCCTTCCACGACATTGGTCGACCACTTGGCGAGCTTCTCCCAGTCGATGCCTATCTCTTCCAGCGCGGTGGTGTTGACCTCGATCAGGCGCGCCTCGAGCAGGATCTGCTGCGGCTTGCGGTCCATGTGCCGTATCACGGCCTCGGCCTGTTCCACCGCGGCTTGCGGCGCGCGGAAGACGAGCCGGTTCGCGACGGGGTCGACGGCGATGTCCTCGCTGATGAACGTCAGCGCATCCGATACCGTCTGGGCGTCGGCGAAGGCCAGGTCGTAGACGCGCGTGATCAAGCCCGTCGGTGTCGCCAGGGTCTTGACATCGGCCACGAGGATGGTGCTGCCCACCCTCTCGTAGGCGAGACCGGCGGCCCTGACCACGATGTTCAGGGCCTCCTCGAAGGGCGTGTCCTCCATCTGGATGGAGATCACGCGCTCCTCGACTTCGGGACTCGTAACGATGTTGAGCCCGCTGCGGTCGGCGAGGATCTGCAGGATCTCGCTGACGGTGGTGCCGCTGGCGCGCAGGGAGACGAGCTCGGAGCCCTGTACGATCGAAGCCATCACCGTGACCGCCGCGGCGACCAGGACGATGACCGCAGCGCGGCTCCAGGTGGACCTACTGGTCTTTCTCATTTCAGGATCCCTCCTCCTATCAGTGCAGGACGATCTCCCTGTCGCCCTTTTTCACCTTGACCGAATTCGCGTCGATTTCGGCCACTTGCCAACCTCTGAACTGGTCGCCGGCGCGCAGCCAGTCGGACCGTTCGCTGCCGACGGAGATCTGGACCGTCGGATTCACGTTGTCGAAAATCAGGGCCGTCAAGAGGGGCTCGACGAGCCGGGCCGCCTGTCGCGGCGCCTTGACGGGGCTGCGGGGATCATGTTTGCTGACGGCGCCGAAGAAGGGGTCGCGCAGACTCGAGTCCAGCACAGCGGCAGCCACCAGGCTGTCGCGTGACGTCACGCCCTTCAGCTCCTCCTTGACGAGCTGAGGATGCTGCACTTCCTGCTCGACGAGCGGGACCTTGTCGGCCAGGACCGCTTTCACGGTCTGCATGCTGCGCATGCCCAGCAGCAAGACCACCAGGAGCATCGCGCAGATCCCGACGGTGTAGTACTTCCTGTCGTGCTGGGGGATTGCCACGGTCATCGCTCCTCTTTCACGTCGTAGATGGACAGGTTGAAGCGCCCCTCGAGGCTCGTGTCGTCGATCGCGGGCATGATCCTTAAGGCGTCGATCGTCGCCAGGCGGTCGCCGTTCTCCACTCTCTGGACGAAGTCCTGCAGCTGCTTGAAGTCGCCCTTGGCACGCAGCGTGTAGCTGGTCGCCTGCAGGGTGCCGATGTCTTCCTGTCCGCTCGTGGTCAGGCCCAGCCGGACGAGCTTCGCTTCGTCGAGGAGCCCGCTGAGGTAGGAGATGGCGTCGTGGCCGGTCGGGGCGGCGAGCTCCGCCAGCGAGCTCACGCCCACCAGGGCGGCGACCGTGCGGCTGTCCGATTCGATGACGCGCTGACGTTCGATCTCGATCTGCAGCCGGCTCTTCTCCGCCAGGAGGTTCCGTATCTCCAGCTGGTGCGGCTTGGTCAGCATGCCCTCGATCCCCAGTCCCAGCACCAGCAGGACCGCGGCCGCGGCGATGAACAGGTTCAGCTTGGTAAGGGTCAGCTTGCGCGTCATTCCGGAACCTCCTCGGGTGCGCAGAGCAGGTCGAATTCACCCTTGCCGTCGCTCCTGATGTTGCCGAACGTGATCTTCGGGAAATCCCCCTTCAGGCGGACGTCGCCGCGCAGCCGGTCGAGGAACCCGGAAACCGATGCCAGACTGGCCTGCTCATCCTTGTATTGCCCGCTGATGACCAGGCTCGCGCGTTCTTGCCGGGTGTAGGCCCGCCCCTCGAGTTCAGCCAGCATCAGCGATTCGCCGATGTTTTCCGCTAGGGAGGCGAACTTCGGGGACCAATCGATGCGCGACGACCGAACCTCGAGCAGATCGAGGGCGTAGCGCAGTTCCGGGCGGTCGAGGGATTCGCTGGCCAGGCGCTGCTCGAGCTGTTGCAGCTCGGTCTGCAGGGAGCCCGACTGTTCGCGCAGCAGCGAATCGCTCAAGAGGAGCGCTCCCACCATCAGGACCTCGAGTCCCAGCAGGCTGAAGAGGATCGCCGTGCTGGCGGTGCGGGCCCTGGCCGCCTTGCGGTTGTCCCGGTATTCGGGGTAGAGGTTGATCTTATACATGCTCGCCGTCTCCCCATCTGCAGAGCCCGCAGGCGGTGGCCAGCTCGGCACCGTGCGCGGCCAGTTCCGATGCTCCCCGCGCCTCTTTCGCCTCGTGAGCCAGGGGGTCCAGCATCGTGACCCGACAGCCCACGCTCTCGCTCAGGTGGTCGAGGCGCCCAGTGACGTAGGCGCCGCCGCCGATCACGTACAGGCTGTCGACCTCGCGCCGGAAGCGGCCGCGATAGTAGGTGAGTGTCTGCTGGACCTTGTCGGCGAGGCGGCGCGTGTAGAGACACTGCGCGGCCGCGTCGTCGCCCCGCGACGATCCCGGCCCCAGGTTGCGGCTGAGCAGGCCGCCGTCGCGGGCGACCATGTGCACGGCGGCGTGCCGGCCGCCCAGATCGATCAGGCCGACCACGTCGCCCCGTTCCTCCGCGGCGTCCAGGCGCGCGAAGAGCTCGTTGAGGCCGGCGAGCGGCTCGAGATCCACGATCCTGGGCTCGAGACCGAGCCGGGCGAGGACTTGCAGCGGGAAGTCGCGGGCCTCCCTGGGCACGGCGGCGAGCAGGACCCGCGATTGCATCACGCCGCCGGTCCCGACCTGGCCGACGATGCCCAGCAGCTGTCCCGCCAGCACGGGATCGGCTACGTCGTCGAGATTCAGGTACTTGCGCGTTTCGTAGGGCAACGCACTGGCCAGTTCCCCCTCGTCCAGGGGGGGGGTCGTCGTCTCCTGCACCATCGATTCCTGCCAGCCCACGGTCACGGCGAGGCGCCCCAGCTTGCGTTTGCTCAATCCCAGCCGGGACATGAGGGTCTTGAGGGCCGCGGCCGCCTCGTCGACCCGCGCAGCGGGTGACGCCGCGTGGTAGGGCTCGATCCCCACATGGGTGATCCGCTCCAGGCGCTGGCGGCCCTTGCCGCATACGAGCTTCACGCTCGTGCTGCCGATGTCGATCCCCGTCCTTGCTCCTTGGTTGCCGAACAAGCGAATCCTCCTTGCTTGCCATCAATTGCTGGATGGCTCGTTCCAGCTCAGGACCTTCAACGTGCCCGACACGCGCCCCGGCCATTGCTGCAGGATCGCGTCTGGTATCCGTTCCATGAAGCCGCTGTCGTAAGTGAAATTGAACCGCCCGAGGCTATAGAAATCTCCGAGCGTGATGAACGAGCCCGTCGCGCTGAATCCGTGGTGCCCGAACAGGTTGAACGAGGCGTTCCAACTCCCGGTCAGGTACGTCAGGGCGGGCCATGTGGCGTTGCCGAGCTCTGCGTTGCTGCCCGCGAAGAGGAACTCGGCGACGATGCCTAGGCCGTTGTAAGGCAGTAGGCGCGTGTTGTAGAAGAGCGTCAGACCGCCGTTCCAGTAGCCGGGGTCGGTCTGCTGGGCCGTGGTCACGCCTTCGAATCTCGTGTTGATGATCGTCGAGTTGATCACCGAGCTGTTGTTGCCCTGGATGTAGATGGTCGAGGTGCCATCGTCCCCCGGGGGGTCGATCAGGGGCACTTCGCCGAAGTTGATCACCACCGACACGTCGCCGGCGGTACGGCTGAAGATGCCGGTCGTCTGGTCGAAGTAGTATGCGACGGTGGTATGATTGTGGAAATTATAGACGAACCTCGACGTGATCGGGTTGTAGGACGTCACTCCCGTGAGACTGTCGCCGAGAGCGGTGGTGATGTCGGTACCGTGACGGTCGAAGATGCGCGCTTGGGGCACGCCGCCGATCATGGTGCCCCGGACGAAATAGTACGTGTCGTCGGGAAATTGTGCTGGCGCCGTGAAGATGGGGGGGGGCGTGATGACGAATCCATCGGTCAGCGTGCCGCACTGGAAGTGGCGGTTCATGAAGCCGAACCACGCGAAGCCGTTCACGTGGGCCCGGCCGTTGACGCAGATACGTCCGATGCAGATGGCATCTCCGCCGATGAGCATCGAGAGGCCCAGTCCGCTGGGCGGGATCTCGGCGATCATCTCGATCCTGCGCTGGGCCTGGCTCACCTGGCCCGATGCGCTCATGCGCACGACGTCCGTGGTGTAGCCGCTGATCGTAGTGTCGGCGATGGCCAGGCTGTAGGTGCCGTTGCCGAACGAGACGTCGGTCCAGCCGTCGCGCCAGCCGCGGTCCTGCATCAGGCGCGCGCGGGCGCGCTCGATGGCGCTATCGGCCAGGAAGAAGGCTTCTTCCGAGCTGTGCTGGTGGTGCGAGAGCTTGGCCTCCGAGGACGTGGTCGAGACGACCGCGGCGCTGGTGATCAGGATCACGAAGGCGAAGACGGTGACCACCAGCAGCACGTAGCCGCCCTGGTCGCTGCGTCGTTTCACGACATGCTTGTTGGCGTGCGCATCCATCGTCAATACTCCAGCGTTCGGTTTCTGAGGGAAACCGTGTCCAGCTTGCTGAGCGTCACGCTGTCCGCGGTCGTGAACTCCAGGTCAAGGGTCACGCTCGTCGTGTCGCTGTTGGCCGCCACGGTGAAGCGCGTGCAGTCCAGGTCGGCCATGTCCGTGCCGTTCTGCTGCAGCCGGGGCCCGCCGGCGCCCGTCGTCAGCTGGAAGGTCGCTGTCAGGGCCCCGTTCAGGTCCCGCAGACGGAACGCGTTCGCGCCCGTCACCTCGATCCGGTTGGCGCCCCGGATGGCGCGCGCAATCTGGGACATGACCACCGTGGTGTGCTGTTGCAGCGAAGCCCGTTCCTGGCTGCGCTTCATGGCCTTCTGGTTCACGATGACGATGTTGCCCAGCGCGAACAGGACGATCCCCGACGCCATGATGGCGACCATCAGCTCTATCAGGGTGACGCCGCGTTCGCGTCTCCTCAATAACTGGTTCCCGTCCACGGCAGGCTCCTCGAAATGATGGTCGAACAGGTTAGCGATCGGGCTACCGCGCCCTGCTCCAGGTTCTCGTTCCAGGTGACCGTCACGGTGATCGTGGAGGATTGCAGTTCCGGCGTGCCCGTCGCCACGGCGTGCGACACCACGTAGTCCAGTCCGCCCAGGACGTAGGTCGTGTCCGCGGCCGCGATGTTGACGAGGTCGTCGTAGCGGTTATAGCGCCGGACGCGCTCGAGACGGGACCTGGCCACGCCCGAGGCCTGGCGCCAGTGATCCTCGCCGACGAGCTGTCTGTGGCCCCGCGCATGGAACTGGGCCAGCCCGAAGAAGACGAGCAGGAGCATGAAGGACGCCACCATCACTTCGATCAGGGTGAAGCCGCCGGCATGGCGCCTGGGCCGCGCGATCCGGGATTTACGCATCTTCATGTCATGCACTCCCGGGGCGGAACGGAGATCCGGGGGCCGGCCGCACGGCCGGTCCCCCAGGATAGTCGTCCGCCCGTTAGATACCGGTCACCACGGGCGGGTTGCCGTTGCTGTTGATGTTCGGCACTGCAATGGTCACGGTCACGCCGGCCATCTTGCGGCCGGCGCGGCCCGTCGCCCGGACGGTCAGCGTGCTGGTGTTGGCGTTGCCGCCGCCACCACCGGCGATGGCGTAGGTGAACAGGTCGGTCTGCGTGAGATCGACGATGCCAACGGCTCCGGACGGCCAGATCGGGTTGCCGGCCGTGTTGGGATTCTCGATGGCCCAGGCCTTGGCGGCCGTGATGACCTCGCCGATCTTGCCGGTCGCCTCGGACACGCGCGCGTTCTTGACGTACTTGCTGTACATCGGCACGGCGACGGCGGCCAGCACGCCGACGATCACCACGACGACCATCAGCTCGACCATTGTGAAGCCCCTCTGATTGGGCTGTTTGCGGAAGCGGTTCATCCTTGTTCCTCCTTCTGCATCATGCAGTTTACTCCCCGGATGAGAACTCACCGGTGGGCGCCCGTCCGGGAATACCGCGACCCACCTGTCCCGAAACCTACATGCCTGTCGCGCCCTTCATCATGGCGTCGCCCATGCCGAAGATGGGCAGGAACATGGCCACGACGATGAAACCGATCATCCCGCCCACGAGCACGATCATGATCGGCTCGATGAGCGAGGCGATGCCCTGGATCGTCGCTTCGACCTGCCGGTCGTAGAAGTCGGATGACTTGACGAGCATGGTGTCCAGCTCGCCGGCCTCCTCGCCGGTGGCCATCAGCTGCAGGGTCATCTCCGGGAACACGCCGGTGGCCCGGAACGACTCGGTCACGCCGTGGCCGGCGGTCACCGACTCCTTCACATCGTCGAGAGCCCGGGACACGTACGCGTTGCCGGCGGCGCCCTTGACGAGATCCAGGCTCTCGAGCAGCGGCAGGCCGCTGCCGATGAGGATGCCCATGGTCCGCGCGAAGCGGCTCATGACCGTCTTCTCGAGTACGGGGCCGAAGATCGGCAGCTTGAGCTTGAGCCGATCCAGCAGGTAGCGTCCGCCATCGGTGCGCGACACCATGACGAACCCCACGATCAGCGCCAGCACCACGCCCAGCGATGCCAGCAGGTTCTTGCCGATGGTGTTCGAGATGGTCATGACGAGCTGGGTGAGGCCGGGCAGATCCTGGCCCAGCTCCGCGTATATCTCCGAGAAGGTCGGTACGATCTTGAGCAGCAGGAACAGGGTGCCCAGCGTCGCGAAGCCGAGCACGAAGAGCGGATACGACAGGGCGGATTTCACCTTGCCCTGGATGTCGTCGATCTTCTCGAGGTAGACGGCCAGCTGCTCCACGATCTTGTCCAGAGTGCCCGCGCGCTCGCCGGCCCTGATCATGCTCATGTACATGCTGTTGAAGGCGTTGGGATGCTCGGCCATGGCCTCCGACAGGCTCTCGCCGCGGGCGAGGCGGTTGCTCATGTCCTCCACGGCGCACTTGAGCATCTTGTTGGAGCCGTCGCCGGCCAGGCCCTTGAGTCCCTTCACCAGCGGGATGCCCGAATCGATCACCGTCGCGAGCTGGCGGCTGAACAGCGCGACCTCGCGCGTGGGCACCTTGCCGAAGGAGATCTCGGAGAACCTCTTCAGCCACGACTTGGTGCTCGCCGCGCCCCGGTCCTCGGTCACGTGCAGCACCGCGAGCCCGTCGCCGTGGAGCTGGCCGACGATCTCGTCGATGTTGCCGCCGCTGAGGATCCCCGTCACCTCGACGCCGGCGCGATCCTTTGCCACGTATGTGAACGATGCCATGCTGTCCCTCCGACACCCTGCAGGTGTCTAGTCCTCGCTGACACAGACTCTGAGCACTTCTTCTATCGATGTCTGACCCGCCCGGGCCTTGTCCAGGCCGACAGTCTGCAGGGTCTTCATGCCTTCCTCGATCGCGAGTTCGCGGATCACGCCGGCCGGCTGGGCATTGGCGATCAGCTGACGCAGGCCCTGCGACATGATCAGCTTCTCGATCACGGCCAGACGCCCCTGGTACCCTCGTCCCTTGCAGGCGACGCATCCCGCACCCCGCCTGTAGACCGGAGGGGCACCTCCGCTCCTATCGGCATCCAGGCCCAGGGCCATGAGAACTTCTTTCGTCGGTTCGTATTCCTCGAGGCAGTGGGGGCAGTTGCGCCGCACCAGGCGCTGCGCGGCCACCAGGGTCATGGCGCTGGCGGCCATGAACGGTTCGGCGCCCATGGACACCAGCCTGGCGGCTGTGCTGGGTGCGTCGTTGGCGTGGATGGTGCTGAAGACCATGTGCCCGGTCAGGGCGGCGCGGATGGCGATCTCGGCGGTCTCGGTGTCGCGGATCTCGCCCACCATGATCACGTCCGGATCCTGGCGCAGGAACGAACGCAGAGCGTTGGCGAAGGTGACGTTCTTCCGGTTGTTGACCTGCACCTGGTTCATGCGGTCTATCTGGTACTCGACGGGATCCTCGATGGTCGTGATGTTGAGTTCCTCGCCGCGCAGTTCCATGAGGCTCGAATAGAGGGTCGTGGTCTTGCCGGAGCCCGTGGGCCCGGAGAGCAGGATCATCCCGTAGGGCTTGCGGATGCAGCGCAGGAAATCGTTGATATCGTCCTCGGCGAGCCCCAGGGCCTTCAGCGAGAAATTGAAACCGGTCTTGTCCAGCAGACGCATCACGATCTTCTCGCCGTGGATGGTCGGGATGGCGGATACGCGGATGTCCACCTCGCGGCCCGAATTCCTGTGGGTCATGCGGCCGTCCTGGGTGGCGCGACGCTCTGCGATGTCCATGTTCGAGAGGATCTTGATGCGGCTGACCATGCCGGAGAAGACGGCGCGGGGAGGCGTCAAGGCGTCGTAGAGCAGGCCGTCCACGCGGTAGCGGATGACCAGGCCCTTGGCCTGCGGCTCGATGTGGATGTCGGTGGCCCGTTCCTTCAGCGCGTTGTTGATGACCTGGTCGACGAGCTTGATGATGCCGGCGTCCTGGCTGCCGGCCTCCCCGTCGATGTCGTCCAGGATGTCGAACGCATGGTCGTCGCTGACCTCGTCGACGACCTCGTCGATGAGCTGACTGACGTGCCTGTCGCCCTCGATCCAGCCGTAATGGGTCTCGCGCGCCTTGTCCAGCACCTCGCTGGCGGCGAGCAGGATCTGCAGCTCCATCTGCTCGCGCAGGGCGATGCGCTGGAGCTGGTCCGTGGCCACCACGTCCAGGGGGTCGGCCATGGCCACGGTGAACAGGGCCTGGTCGATGCTGATCGGCAGCAGATCGTGGAGCCTGGCGTAATCGAGCGGGACCAGGTTCAGGGCGGGCGTCTGGACCTCGTCGCGGTTCGGGTCGAAGAGACGCACACCGAGCTGGTTGCCCAGCGCGCCCAGGAGATCGAGATCCGTGATCAAGTCCCTACGCAGCAGGATTCCGCCCAGACGCTCGCGCGTTTTCGTCTGCTCCTGCAAGGCGTCTTCGAGCTGGACCTGGTCTATCAGGCCCTTGCTGATCAGGTATTCTCCGAGTCCCGGAGCTTTTGTCACCATCCGTGATCTCCAGTTTATCGGTTGCCGTTGAAGCAGTTAGGTGTATCGTCGGCCCTCTGCGGACCTCGATCCGGGCCTCAGGCTGCAATGCGTGTGCCAATAATGCGGAAAAAGGGAACGTGATTTCCCATGAGTTGTCATGATGTCCGGTCCTCAGATGATCTCTGGAGCGGATTCAAACAAACCCTGTCCGGTTAAAACACTTTGTCGCAATATGTTGATTCCAGAGACCGGGACTCCGGGCTCGGCCGGCCCATCGGGCCGCCGCTGCGACGGGCATGCGCAGCCGGAACCGAAAAACAGACTAAATAACACTTATATCATGGCACGTGAAACTCAGAAGAGCGTCCGAAGCGTGTGCGGACAGACCGAGCTGCACGTTCGGTGCTGCACCCCGTCGCATTATGCTTGTATGGCTTCCATATGATTGGCCAGTCAATTGAGGTGTCATGCGGCTGATTTGATATAGAGTCAACTCCAGCCGGGAGCGCCAGAGTATGGGGCGATGGGAAAGACGCTGCTCATGTCCGTGGCGGTCCCGGCCATGCCAGGTGGAGTTTCTGGTGATTCAGTCCTCGAGGGAGCGCAGGATCTCCGCCAGCTTGCCGTTGAACTCGGCCGGGGATTCAAGAAAAAGGAAATGGCCCACTCCGACCATCGTCACGACCGCGAAGTCCCCGTACAGCGCCCGGTTGCCCTCCAGGTTCACGGGCCACAGGTCGGCGTTGAGGCAGCGGATGGGCACGTCGATCGCCGCCAGGGCGGGCTTGAGGTCGTGGGACAGGTAGTGCCTCATGGTCGGCAGGGCGATTTCGGGTGGCGCCGCGGACATGTCGCCGGCGACCCTCTCGACCAGCTCCTGATCGGCACCTGTCGGGAACATGCTGCGCACGAAGGCGTCCGTTCTGGCGGGGAAGTCCTCGCTCATGCCGCCGACGAATCCGGCGATCTGCTCTGCGGAATACTCCCGTGTCATGTCGTGCAGGGTGTCTATGCCGATCAGACCGCGCACCTTGCCGGGTAGAAGCCGTGCCGCCTCCACGATCACCGGTCCCGACATGGAATGCCCCGCCAGCACGGCTCCCTCGAGTTCGAGCACGCTGACCACCGCCGCCACGTCCGCGGCGTAGGCGGCCACCGTCCAGTCCTTCCGCGCCCGGCCGGACTCGCCGTGGCCCCCGAGATCGATCGTCACGACACGATGGGTCTGCGCGAACTCGTCCACCTGGGCGTGCCAGTAGCTGCGGTCACAGCTCCAGCCGTGGACCAGGACCAGGGTCGGTTCGCCGTGTCCGTGAACGTCGAATCTGATCGGCACGCCGTCCGCGGATTCGATTTCGCCGCCGAAGGACGCCGCGGCGGACCAGCAGCACACCAAGCTCGACAGCAACCGGAGGATCCAACGCATGACCGGGCTCCTTGTTGGGGGTGAGAGGATCATATACCACCGGGCGGAGAGGTCAACCGGAGCGAGCTTGGCGGTCCGGGTACGATGGTGTAGGATGTGCGGGCCTGACATCCACCGAGGAGGCTGTACATGGACTGGCACGAACTGCAGAAGCACAAGGTCGCCGATCTCCGGGAGCTGATGAAGGAGCATCTGCCCGAGGTGACGGGCATCACGCAGATGAAGAAGAATGAGCTGGTGGAGCTGCTCGCGGAGAAGCTCGGCATCGAAAGACCGCACAAGGTCGTCACCGGCCTGGACAAGACGTCGATCAAGGCGCGGCTCAGGGATCTCAAGGCCAAGCGCCAGGCGGCGCTCGAAGCGGGGGACAAGACCGATCTGCACCGGCGTCGGCGGCAGATACACATCCTGAAGCGCAAGCTGCGCAAAGCCGCCAGTCTCACACACTGATCCGGGAACCCGGGACGGCAATGAAGATAGCTTTCATCGGCACCCACGGGGTCGGCAAGACGACCCTCTGCTTCGAGCTCGCCGCTTGTCTCAAGCGTCTGGACATCGGTGTGGACGTGGTCAAGGAGGTGGCCCGCAAGTGTCCGCTCCCGATCAACCGCGAGACCACCTGCGATGCCCAGGAATGGATACTGCACACCCAGGTCGCGCAGGAGATCGCCACCTCTCACGCCTACGAGACGATCGTCTGCGACCGCGCGGTTCTGGACAACTATGCGTACATGGTCTATGCGGTGGGGCGCCGACCCGCGCTGGAGGCCTTCATCGCCGCCTGGATGCGAACCTATACCCTGCTGGTGCACGTGCCGGTGATCACGGCACCCTCGTTCGACGGGACCCGCGACACGTCTGTGGCGTTCCAGCGCCGGATCGACGAGATCCTGCTCGAAATGATGGACGAGATGGGCATCCCGCGGCTCGAACTCGACCCCGGCCATCGCGATAGCTGGATTCCCGCAGTGCTGAAGGCGGCGGGACTGCCGGACCACACGCCCCAGCTGGACCTCTTCAACGGGCTGGGCAACCAGCATCCCCTGTGAATCCTGTCAAATCCCAGGTCAAGAAATCGTACGCGCGGCCGATCATCCGGGCGTAGCAACGAGTACACCCAGGCACCGGTCGCCACGGGCGGCACCGATGTCCGTCGCATGGTGGTGGCATGAACCGATCCCTGGTCGATGAACGTTCCCGCTCCCGCGAAAAGGCCCGCGCCTCCGGCGACGCGTCACGCGAGCGCGAGCTCGAGATGCGCATCCTCCAGCTGGAGGAGGACAAGGCGCGGCTGGAGCGTGAGCGCCTGGAATACGAACTGCTGGGCGAAGAGCTCGTGGGACAGCTCGACGAGCGGGACGTCGCCGAGCTGCACCGCTACCTGCACGACCGCCAGCAACACGCCGAATTGCTGCGTGACGGGCGCATCGTGCCCGTCGGCGAGGTGCCGCCCGAGGCCATCCTCGATCTGGTCGAGCTGACCTACTGGCGCCACGCTCTCGCCGAATCCACCGGACTGCTGACTTTCCTCTTCATCAACGACGACGGCGAGCCCCGGCCGGCGGGCAATTCCCCGCGCCAGCTGACCGCACTGGCCTCCTGCCGGAAGGGCTGCTGGCCGGCCGTGGAGCGGGCCGTCGCCGGTTCTGCCGCCCGTGCCGACGGACCCTTCGGCGCCAGGTGCGGAGGGTGCGGCCGGCCGCTGTGGATCGTCCCGGTCTCCCTGCGTAACGAGCGCGACAAGGCAGTGGTGGCGTTCCTCGTCGGTCACGGGCTGCCCACGCCGTCGAAGCCATACCGCCGCATGGTCGAACTGGTGGCCAACCTGGCCGGCCGCCGGGCGTCCGAGGAATACGCGCGACAGGTCAATACCATCCTGCAGATGCAGGTGACCGCGATGGTGGTCAAGTACACGAGCCAGAAGACCGCGACGGCGCGGGAATCCCGGGAAGCCCTCGTACGCCAGTCCCGCATCTCCGACGACCTGAGCCACGCCAAGGCGGAACTGGAAGCCGTCCTGGAGGAGGCCCGCGACGCCCGCCGCGCGGCCGAGCGGGCCAACGAGACCAAGGGCCTGATCATGGCCGCGATGTCCCACGAGGTCCGCACGCCCCTGACCTGCGTGATCGGTTTCGCCGACCTGCTCGCCAGGCCGTCGCTCACGGTGGCGGAAGCGCACAAGTTCGCCGAGTCGATCAAGGAGAGCGGTCAGGTGCTGCTTTCCCTGATCAACAACATCCTGGACCTCTCGAAGATCGAAGCCGGGCATCTTGAGCTGGAACGGATCCCGTATTCCATACGTCAGCTCCTGGAAGAGGTGGTCGGCATCTTCACGCCATCCTGCCGCGAAAAGGGCATCGGTATCCGCGTGCAGGTCGGCGGCGACGTCGAAGAAGAGCAGTTGGGCGACCCCATGCGGTTGCGGCAGGTGCTGATGAACCTGGTCGGCAACGCCATCAAGTTCACACGGGAGGGCGGCATCGATCTCCTCTGCGCCCACAGCACCGGCGATCCTGCCATGCTCGCGGTCGAGGTCCGCGACACCGGTTCGGGGATTCCGCGCGATCGTCTCGAAACCATCTTCAAGGCGTATCGCCAGGCTGAAGCGGACGTCGCGCGCAAGCACGGCGGCACCGGGCTCGGTCTGGCGATCTCCAGCCGCATCGTCCAGGCCATGGGCGGCGAGATGAGCGTCACCAGCCGGGAGGGCGAGGGATCGCGTTTCACGTTCACCTTTGCCGGCCGGCTGCAGACCCTCTTGCAATAATCCACGGTTTGGGTAGTATGTATTTCAGACGTCCACATACACACCGCGATCTCGGAGGTGCCTATGGAGAGACTGCAGACCGGACAGACGATCTGGCCGCAAGAGATTCTCCGATTGCCCCAAGTTGAGTTCCACATCGCCGGCGTGACCGGCCACTCCCTGACGGATTCCGACAAGCAAGTGACCTTCTTCCGCTTCGACGAGGGGACCACCGTTCCCGATCACAGCCACGCCGCCCAGTGGGGTTACCTGGTGAAGGGCGAGATGACCCTGGAGATTGCCGGGCGCACGGAACTCTACGAGGCGGGGGACACCTACCACGTTCCCGGCGGCACGAAACACCGCACGTCATTCAGCAAGGAATCCTACGTGATCGACATGGGGGACGACCCCCGTCGCTACAAGCTGCAGAAGTGACAGTGATGGGGCCGGTTCAGAGGGCCGGCCCCAGCACCACGGTCAAGACCTCGTCGCGACCCAGATAGCGGGCCGCGGTTTCGCGGATGTGCGAAGGCGTCAAGGTGCGGATCTCCCTCAGGTAATGCGCCAGGTTGTTGGGCGGCCGCCCGTACAGCACGTCCGCCGCGCAGCGGCTCGCGCGGGCGCTGTTGGATTGACGCGCGATGAGCAGGTTGCCCACCAGCTGTGAGCGCGCCCTCGCGAACTCGTCCGACGGTACCGGCTCGTCCGCCATGCGTCCGATTTCGGCGGTCAGCGCGGCTGCCGCCTCGTTCTCCGTGGCCGGATCGGTGAGCACGTACCCCACCAGCATCCCCGGGGCGAATCCCCGCGAAGACTGCAGGCCCACGGCATAGCAGAGCGATCGCCTGTTGCGCAGGCTTTCGAACAGGCGTCCGCTCTGTCCGTTGAGCAGCTGTTGCAGCAGGGCGAGGCTTGCCCGGTCGTCGTTCGGGGTGGCGGGTCCGGGCCAGGCGCTGAGCACGACGCTCTGTCGCACGTCCCGGGTAAGCCGGCGGCGGGTTTCCCCCGAGGGGCCGGGCACGATCGACAGGTCGGGAAGCGCTGGCGCCGGCGAAGGGGCGAGATCCGCGAGCGAGTCCTCGAGCAGACCTGCGATCCGGTCCGCATCGACGGCACCGGAAACCACGACGTGCAGGTTGCGCGACACCCAGGTGCGACGATGGAAGTCGCGCAGATCGTCGCCGGTCAGTGCGGCCAGCGACTCCTCCTCGCCGAGCACGGGCGAGCCGTAGGGGTGCTCCGGGTAGATGGCGGCCCTCAACTCCCGCGCCGCGGCCTGGAAGGGATCGTCGTCCATAGCCTTCAGGTCGGCCAGGGCGAAGCTGCGTTCGCGCTCCAGTTCCTCGCCGGGGAAATCGGGACTGCAGGCGAGCCCGCCGAGCATCCCGATCAGCTCGTCCAAATGGCGTGTCAGTCCGGTCAGGTAGATCCCGTTGTGATCGCGGGCCGTGAACGGCGACAAGGATGCCCCGAGGCTCTCAATGCGGCTGTGCAGCGCCGCCGCGCCCACGCCGCCTGCGCCTTTCACCTGCACGTGCTGACAGAGATGAGCGAGGCCCTCTTGGCCGGAGGCCTGTAGACAAACGCCGCCTGCGGCATGCAGTCCCACGGTCACGATGGGCAGGGTGTGATCCTCGCGCAGGTACAGGCGCAGCCCGCCGTCGAGGACGGTCTCCTCGAAGGGGCGGTCGTGCAGCACGGCGGCACTGGCCGATCCCGGGGCCGGGATCGGCGGCGCCGCCGTCGCGCGGGGCGCGGCGGACCGGTCGTCGTCGAGATGCGGCGCCATCAGGGCGTCGACGGCGGCCGCTTCGGCGGGGAGTCCGTTTCCGGCGCCGTCACGCGGCGCGTAGAGCAGGACGCTGCAGCCATCGCGGCTGAAGAGGCGCCTGCAGATCCGGCAGACGTCGGCCCCGGTGACGGTTGCGACCTGCTCGGGAAATGTGAAGGCGCTGGCGAGATCGCCCATGGCGTCGTGCCAGCCGAGCAGCGACGACGTGCCCTGGACGGTCTCCCGGCTGAAGCGATGGGATCGTTCGGTGCGGATCTTCGCGCGCGCCAGCTCCTCTGCGCTGGGCGGCTCGTCCTTGAGCGTCTGCAGGACTTCCGCCACCGCGGCCAGGGCGGCCGGTGCCCGGGCGGCGTCGGTCTCGAAGTCGATCGTCAGGACCCCTTCGCGCGTACCCGCCTCGGCGAGCAGGGTGATGCCGCTGACGAGTTCCTGGTCCTCCTGGATACGCCGGTACAGACGGGAACAGCGCCCGTCCGCGAGGATCTGGTGCACGACGGCCAGGGTCGCGCGGTCGGGGTCGTTCTCGGACAGGCCGGGGAAGACCATCTTCCCGTAGACCATCCGGATGTCTCCCAATTCGAGGCGGTAGCGCAGGGCTTCGTGGACCGGCTCGACGGGCGGCGAGGGGAGCTCGTACGGACGCGGCGCGGCGTCGTTGCCGAAATCCCCGATCGCCAGTGCCAGCGCGTCTTCGGTCCCCACGTCGCCGGCGATCACCACGGTCATGTTGTCGGGGCGGTAGGCCGCCCGGTAGAAGTCGATGATCTGCTCGCGGGAGGTCGCGGTAAGGGCTTCGTCGCGACCGCCGATGGGGTGCCGGTACGGGCTGTGGTCGAAGGCGAGCTCCATGGCCCAGCGCCACGACACCCCGAACCCCGAGGGCTGGTCGTCGTACATGTGATTCTCGTGCACCAGCACCGGGCGTTCGGCGTCGAGGGCGGCGGCGGTGAAGGTGGATTCGAGCAGCGCGTCCGACAGGATGTCCACGGCGCCCGCGATGTTCTCGCTGGGCAGGGTGATGTGGTAGTTGGTCGTCTCGTAGCCGGTGCCCGCGTTGGTGCTGCCGCCCAGGTTCGCGACCTCGAGGGCGAAGTCACGCTCGCCGCGCCGGGCTGTGCCCTTGAACAGCATGTGCTCTATGCCGTGGGCCCAGCCCCTGACGTGCTCCGGTTCGCGATTGGAGCCCACCCGCACCCAGACGTTGCAGATCGCCACCGGCGAACGGTGATCCTCTTGCACGATCACGCGCAGGCCGTTGGCGAGGCGCGCGAGGGTCGCGGTGCCCACGGTTTCGCGGGCGATGATGATGTCGTTGCTCATGCGATGTTCCGTTCCCGCCGTCGCCGATGGCTGGTGAAGTCCTTGCGTCGCACGCCAGGATAGGCGCGGCGGGTCCGCTTGGCGACCCATCTTTCTCCGGACAGCCCGGCTGTCCGGTTGACGCTGCGGACGTGTTGTGACAGTTTAGCGCTGCCGTCCAGCGAGCACCTCCGACGCCGGGAGCGTAGGATGACCTTCCCGCCCGACATCCTGACCTTCGACGTGGAAGAGTGGTTCCACGGCCATAATTATCTGCGTCAGGTGCCGCCGGAAACCTGGGACGACCAGGTCTGCCGCGTAGAGCAGAACACCGATCGGTGCCTGGAGCTGCTGGCCCGTCGCGGCGTCAAGGGCACCTTCTTCGTGCTCGGCTGGACGGCGGAGAGATACCCGTCCCTGGTGCGCAGGATCGGCGACGCCGGCCACGAGATCGCCTGCCACAGTTACGCCCATCCCGAGCTGTTCAACCTCGACGAGACCGCTTTCCGCGCCGACCTGGAGCGGGCCCTCGCCGCCCTCTCCGCCGCCGGAGTCTCGACCGTCGCGGGCTACCGGGCCCCGAGCTTCTCGCTCACGCCGCCGGTGCATCGGTACCTGCACATCCTGCGGGACCACGGCTTTGCCTACGATTGTTCCCTGTTTCCCGTGCACCATCCCCGCTACGGCCAGGCGGATGCGCCCCGCGAGCCCTTCCTGCTGGACGGCGCCGCCGCGCAGGCATCGGGTCCGGACCGCGAACCCCTGCTCGTGCTGCCCATGACGACGGCGCGCGTGCTGGGTGTGAACGTGGGCTTCGCCGGGGGTGGGTACCTGCGCATCCTGCCGCGTGGGGCCTATCGCGCGCTGCGCCGGCTCGCGCGGCGACAGGGCCAGGCCGTCGTGACCTACCTGCATCCGTGGGAGCTGGACGAATGGCGCCCCCGGGACGTGGGGCAGCCGCGATTCCAGCGCTGGTGCAGCCAGGGCGGACAGCACACGGTGCTGGTCAAGCTCGAGGGGATACTGCGCGAGGGGAGATTCAGCACCATGGGGGAGTATGCGCAGGCGCTCAGAACAGACGGCGCACTGCCGTCGCGCGGCCTGCCGCTCTGTTGAAACGGGCGCCGGTCAGTCCGCCACGCCCGTGGTGCCGTCGAAACGCTTCCAGATGATCCCGCTCGAGGCCGCCTGATCCACGGACAACGTGCCGCCGGACACCTCCATGAACTCCCAGGCGCCCTGCTGCGGATGGTAGCGGTGCCAGATGCCGTCGGCCGGGAAGGCGACCTGCCACTGGTGGGCCTCGTCGTCGAAATTGAGGGCCACCACGATCTCCGCGTCGGCGGAGTTTCCCCCGCTGCCGCGCCAGTAGCACAGGGTGTTCTCCAGATGGTCGAGCCAGTCGGCGCGCCAGTGGAACCAGATGTTCTCTGTCTGCAGGGCCGCCTCCGACAGGCGCAGCCGGATCAGGTTGCGGTAGATGCTGCGCAGGTCGTCGTCTCCGGCGCCCCAGTCGATCTTGTAGATGGTCGGATCGGCCGGCCGGTACTCGCCGCTGCCGATCTCCTGGCCGTTGTAGAGCATGGGGATGCCCACGCAGGTCAGCAGGGCATGGGCGCCCAGTCCGGCCTTCTGCAGGCCGCCGACGGCCTGGGCGCCGGCCGCGCCGTAGCTGTCCACGGACCACACGATGCGGTTCTCGTCGTGGGACTCCAGAAACTTCACGTCGCTGAAGCCGTCGCCGTTGACGCCGTTGTACTGGCCGTTGCCGCCGACGACGTTGGCCACCGCCCACATGGGACGGCAGACGTAGTCCCAGCAGCCGAAATCCGGCGTCGTGGAACCGCGCCAGGCGAAACCGCTCTGGGTCAGGTTGGTGGTCATCACCTGGTTGAAGTTGTTGCCGCCCCCCGCCCAGCCGTCGGTATGGTTGCCGCCCCACTGAGCGTCGTAGCCGTGGGTGACGGCGTTGCCCTCGTCGGGATAGCGGTAGTCCTCGGCGATGAGCAGCAGGCCCGGGTGGCGCGCCCTCAGCTCGTCGCGGATGTATTCCCAGGTGCTCCAGGGCTCGCCGGCGATGTAGTCGAAACGGAAACCGTCGATCTTGTAGGTCTCGACCCAGTGCAGCAGGGCGTCGATGATGTGCCCGCGCAGGGCCGGGTCGCTCCAGTTCAATTCCACCATCCCCCAGGGATTGGGCTCCGTGGTGGTGAAGTTGTACGCTCCGGCGAACTCGTCCAGCTGCCGCAACGCGCTGCCGCCGGAGGCGTGGTTGACGACCATGTCGAGGATCACCGCGATGCCGTGCTCGTGGCAGCGGTCCACCAGCAGGCCGAAGATGTTCGGCCAGCCGTAGCTCAGGTTGGGTGCGAAGTACAGGGACGGATCGTAACCCCAGCCGTTGTACGAGGGGGCGGTGACGGGCATCAGCTCGATGGCGTTGACGCCGAGATCCGCCAGGTCGGGCCCGGAGGTCAGGCCGGTGATCACGCCGGCGAAGGTGCCGGCGGTGGAGAAGTCGTTGGGCGCTATCTCGTAGATCACCAGTCGCGACCGGTCGATGGGCGCGGGGAGATCGCGGATCGAGCCCACGTCCCGTCCGTACACCGCGTTGGCCTGGGCCGGGTCGCCCGAGACGACCTCGACCGCGGCGGGATCGGTCAGCCAGGTCGCCTGGCCGCCGCTCCAGAGCACGAACTTGTACTGCTGGAGCCCGGCGGGCATGTCGGCCACCAGGCGCCAGGTGTAGCCGTCGCCCTGGGCCGTGAATTCCCAGGCCGGATCGTTGTCGTCCCAGCCGTTGAAATTGCCCGCCATGTACGCCGCATCGGCGCCGTAGGCCCGCAGCTCGAAGGTGTCGACGGCGGTGGGCGTGACCGGCAGGTCACCCGACCCGTTCCCGGGCGGCAGGACGTCCTTGGCGCCGGGAACGACGGGATCCGGCGTGTCGCCGCAGCCGGCGGCCAGCCAGGCGATGGCGAACAACAGGCACGGCAGAGACGCGGCTCTGGCCGACAGAGGCTTGTCGTGCGGCATGATGTCCTTTCCGGGTGGTTGTACGTCCCTCATTATACCACAAAGACGCCGCGCTGGCTTCCCGCCCACTTGACGGGCCGTTTTCCCGTGGTACTCTCTTGAGTCGATCTGTCCGAAGTCATCACCATCTGGAGGCCGAGATGCGACGCATCACCTTTTTTACCCTCGCTGTCGTCTTATTGCTGGCGGTGGCCGCGCCCGCGGCCGAGGTCACCTTCGTCCACCGTGCACCCGGCGCCAAGGAAGTCTTCCTGGCCGGCAGCTTCAACGGGTGGAGCGCCTTCGACGTGCCCATGCGGGACACCGGAGGAGGCGTCTGGTCGATCGTCAAGAATCTGGCTCCGGGCGAATACCAGTACAAGTTCGTCGTCGACGGCGCCTGGACGCAGGACAAGGCCAATCCCGCCGGCGCTCCCGACGGCTACGGCGGCAACAACTCCGTGGTCAAGGTGCCCGAAGGCGTGGCGGAGCTGGTGGCGGGCGGCGGCGAGAAACCGGCGGGTGC
>JAHIYU010000045.1 GCA_018814885.1 bacterium
GCGACCGGGGCCTGCCGATCTCCCTGGCGCCTTACGCCTGCCGGGTCTACATGGATCCCGAACTGCGGCCGTGACCGCTACTTCGTGCAGAAACCGGCGAACGAGGCGATGCGCTTGACGATACCCTTGGCGCAGACCGGTTTGAGAGCCGCGTATTCCTCACCCGTCCCTGTTTCCGCACTCTGCAGGTAGTGATTCATGTTCTTGGCCACCGTGCAGGACACGCTCATGTGACCGGCCTCGTTCATGAAGGTCCGCAGGCCTGTGGCGTTGTCCGGCGGCACCTCCGTGTCCAGCTCCCCGTGCAGCAACAGCATGGGCAGTCGGATGCCCTGGAGGTTTGCCCGGGGATCGTAGGCCAGGAAGGATTCCAGCCAGGTCGCGTCGTGCGGACGCGGTACGACCGCGTGCAGTTCGGAGCCCTTGACGGTCACGGCGCCCAGGAAGACCAGTCCCGCCACCGGCGCGCCCTCCGCCTCGGCCAGCTTGGCCACCTCGCCCAGCAGCATGGCGCCCTCGCCGTGTCCGAGCAGGAGCACCTTGGCGGAATCCACCTCTGGGCGCGCGCGCAGCGCCCGAAGGGCGGCGTGGCCGTCCGCGGCGAGTTGCGACATGAGATCGGGGACGCCGCCGTCGAGCGGCCGCCTGTCGTAGCGCAGGGAGGCGACGCCAGCCTCGCCAAGCCCTTCCGCAATGTGGGCGAAGAGGGGGAAACCGGCGTTGGTCGCGTCGCGTCCGGCCCGGGATGGCCCGGCCAGCATCAGTACCGCCGGCGGCGCCGCGGTCTCGCCCTCGGCGGCAGCGGGCAGCACGAGGGTGCCGGCCAGCGACACGTCGCCGGAGACGAAGACGATCTCGGAGCCGGCGGAAGTCGCCGGACCCGACGCGGGGGCGCCGCCCCCCACCGCGAACATGTTCATGCCGCCGGTCTGCACACCGAAGAACGTGCCGTCCGGACGCTGGTACAGCGTGACCTCGATCGGTTCGGGCAGTTCGGCATGGGTGGCCGTCAGCAGGAAGGTCCTGACCGGCACCTCCTCGCCGCGTACGGTGACGCGGGACTTGGTCTGGCCCTGCACCCGCAGGCCGACGGCCTGCGCCCCGTTGGTGGCGTGCAGGTTGACGTCCAGGGTTTTCGGGTCCTCGCCGGCCAACCGGTCGGACAGGGGTCCCAGCGCGGGCACGATCATCTGGGGCACGTACACGGCGCTGGCCTGGATCTTCTCGACCGGGTAGGGATAGTTCTGCCCGTCCACCGCGAAGGTCATGTCCGGCTTGCCGCCGCCCTCCTTGAACTCCGTGCTGGATACGATCTCCCGCTCGGGCGTCTGGATGACTGTTCTCACGCGGATCAAGCGGGTGAGATCGCCCGTCAACTCGAGCTGCCAGCGCAGCTTGGTGGTGCCCTGCAGGACGCCGCTGCCGTGATAGCGGACGTTGCCGTCCTCGATACTGGTCTTCAGCAGCGACATCCAGCCGATGGACGCCCCTTCGGATTCCATGCTGAAGTAGACAGAGTCCTGCGCGGCCTCGCCCTCGGCTGCCGACGAGGCCGGCACCATGACGGCCGAGGCGACGACGAGCAGCGCGGCGAACAGTCTGGAACGGGACATGATTCCCTCCTTAGCAGCGAATCCGGTGGCGGACGATACCATCATAGCCAACGCCTGGCGCCGTGTCACCCGCTGGCGTGAAACGCCCGGCAGATGCTTGGCGACAACCAGCAAGAGCACTTCTCAGGCTCGATCCCGATTGAGCGACGCCAGCAGCGCCAGACCTCTCAGGGTCCAGAGCCGGTCGTGGTGCCAGGACGCCCGGCCGGCGAGCGCCGCCTGCTCGGCCAGCAACAGCGGCGCCAGACCACCGGTCAGGACCACGGGGCGGGCGCCGCACGCTGCGAGCAGGGCGCCGATGGTGCCCGCTATCCCGTGGACGCCGGTCAGATAAGCTCCCGCGGCCATGGCGCCGATCGTGTCCGGCGCGGGAACCGCGGGCGCGGGCGCCGGCGCGACGCGCGACAGACGGGCAGCCCGTCCGCCCAGGGCATCGGCGGCC
>JAHIYU010000046.1 GCA_018814885.1 bacterium
AGGACGATCAGGGGCGAGAATCTAGTCATGGTCTCCCCGTTCCGAGAGCCTCTCCGCCGAGAGACCCGGTCGGATCGCCAGCACGGTTATCACCAGTACGATCAGAATCAACGAGAAGCCGTAGAGGCAACTCATCGCCGGCGCGATCCCGCTCAACAGGATCCACAGCGCCAGGGCATAGAGCGCCAGCTTTCCCGCCACGAGCAGGGCGATGGCGCCGCGGTTGCGGCCGACCGCCGGCGGCACCAGGGCCCGGCGGATCAACGCCTCCACGAGCCAGAAGCCGATCACGGCCCAGGCGGCCGAACCCAGGAATCCGAGCGCGAAGCGCGCGTCCGTGAGGCGGCCCAGGACCAGCGAGATGACGGTCGCGGCCGCGAGGGTCCACAGCCGCGCCTTCCTCAGGACCGTCGAATTCACTTGCGGCCCCCCTGCAGCTTCAGCAGCAGCCAGACCTGCCTGAAGGCCGCGAGAAGACCGAGCATCACGCCGCCGGTCTCGAAGGCAGTGGCGTGCCCCCAGCGGCCCGCCGCCCAGTGCCCCAGCAGGTAGCCCAGCACCGGACCGACCACGAGCATGGTGGGGATGGTGGTGTAGATCCCCACATCCCGCATGCGGCGGCCGCGGTCCTTGTTCCCGGGCCTGTTCATCTCAGGGCGCTCCAGTCGAACGAAGCCTGGCGGATCGGAAAAATGCGCCGGTCTTCGACACGATCCGAAAACCGGCACAAATAAGTGAATCGTGCCCTTGAAAGTCAAATAAATAACAGGGCGTTTTCGGGCACTGGCGGCCTATTGGAGACCGTTTGCGTTTATTTTCCCGCGCCCGCCCCGGGCTGCCCCACGGGCTGCGCGGCGGGGGCGGCCGCGGGCCCCTTCGCGGGTGTCGTGCGGGGCCCGCCCATGCTGCAGTTGCCCTCGAAGAAGACGCCCTCGTCTATGACCAGGCGCTTGGTCTTGATGTCGCCCTCGACGTGCGATCCGCTCTGCAGTTCGATCTTGTTCTCGGCGACGATGTTGCCGAAGAGCTGGCCGCCGATGATGGCGTTCTTGACCTTCACCGTGGCGTTGACCGTGCCGGTCTTGCCGATGATCAGATTCTCTGGCGTCGCGATGTCGCCCTTGAAATCGCCTTCGATGCGGAAGGTGCCCGAGGCTTCGACCTTGCCGTCGAACTTGCAGCCCTGGGCCAGGATCGATGTCTGTCGGTTGTCGGTGTCTTGGTTTTCGGGATCCTTGCCGAACATTCTCGTACCTCCTTATAGATCGCCGCCGCGGGCGTGCCCGGGGCGTGCGATGCGGGTTCCCCGGTCTCCTTAATCCGGTCTCGCGACGGATCCGTCGCCCGTCACTCCTGACATACTATCATTCCCCGGGACTTCCCGGTATCACGTTCCGCGGATCGACAGCCTCGCCGTCACGCCAGATCTCGAAGTGCAGATGGGGCGCCGAGGAGCGTCCCGTGCCGCCCAGCGCGGCGATGACCTGGCCCGGCTCTACGCGGTCGCCCGCCTGCGCGATCAGGCGGCTGCAGTGCCCGTAGATGGTTACGTAACCGAAACCGTGACGGATTTCAACAAAGTTTCCCAGATCGTCATCCCAGCCCGCGCTCTGCACGATGCCCCGGCCCGCGGCGCGCACCTCCGTGTCGACGGGCGCGACCAGATCGATGCCGTAATGGGGCGTCAAGCCGTCGACCAGGTCGCCGGCTTCGAATTCCCGCGTCACGTGGCCCTCGACGGGCCACACGTCGGGCGGCGGCGTCATGATCACGCCCGCCACCTCGCCGAGCCTGGCCCGCATCGGATCGCCCGCGTCCGCCGCGGTGTCCTCCGCCGCATCGTCGAGCAGCTGGTTCACGCCGAGCATGGTGAGCACGCGCTCCTGCATGTCTCGCATCTGGTCGAGCTCGCGGTTGAGTTCCTGGACCCGGACGAGCTGGGCGTTGGCCGCCACCAGCCGCCCCTGCAGCTCCGGCACCTGGCGGGCCTGCTGCAACAGGGTCGAGTAGGACAGGATCACGACCAGGAACAGGAGCGTTACGAGAACCAGCAGCAGCGTCATGGCCACCAGCAACCGCCGGCTGATGCTGAATTCGTTGGTGCTCTGGTCGTCGCTGGGAACCACGATGATCCGGGTGTGCGGCGGAAAACGCAGCAGCAATATTCACTCCTTTCATCCGGCGCGGTCGTCCTCCCGCGCGGGAGCGTCTTCTTCGCTCTCGATCAGGGATGCGCTTACGCGCTCGGCGCCGGGCCTGTGGCCGGGAAACGCCATGTGGAAGCGGGCGCCTTCGCTCTGCGCGAGTTCGATGCGGCCGCCGTGTTCGTGGATGATCCGGGCGACGATGGACAGGCCGAGACCCGTGCCCTTGCCGTACGCCTTGGTGGTGAAGAAGGGCAGGAAGATCTCGTCCCGATACTCAGGCGGCACGCCCTCGCCGTCGTCGGCGAAGACCATCTCCACCTCGCCGGGATCGCCCCGTTCGATCCGGATGGCGATCTCGCCGCCGGCGGGCATGGCGTCGAGCGAGTTGGCGATGAGGTTGAAGACGACCTGCTCGAGCTCGTTGCGGTTCCCGGTGATCGTACCGGGATCGCGGTCGTCGATGGTCACCTCCACGTTCTGCAGCCTGATCGGCTTCTCCATGAGGAAGACCGTGTCGCGGACGACCTCGGCCAGGTCCAGGCGCCCGCGCTCGCCGCCCGAGGGCCGCGCGAAGTTCAGTAGGCCCTTGATGATCGACCGGCATTGCTCGGTCTGCCTGATGATGCGCTGTACGTCTTCCACGTCATCTTCCGAGGCGACGGATTCTTCCAGCATCTGCGCCGAGAGCAGGATTGAGCCGAGCGGTGTGTTGAGCTGATGCGCGATGCCGGCCGCGAACTGGCCGATGCCGGCCAGCTTCTCGGTCTCGCTCATGCGCGCCTCCAGCCTCTTCTCGGAGGTGATGTCGCGGGCGATCACGACGAAGGCCTGCGCGCCTTCCCCGCCGCGATCGCCGGGACCAGCCGCGATATGCGACACGGTCATCGCCAGCTGTCCGAGTTCCTGCCGGCCCCGTCGCCGCAGCGGAAACTCGAAGTGGATGCTGCGGCTCAGGCGCACGGAATCGCCCATGGCCTTCTCGATCTCCACCCCGTAACAGATGTGGATGTCGCGGAACGGCTTGCCCAGAACGTTGCGGCGCGGCGCGGCGAAGAGCGATTCGGCCGCCTTGTTCCACTCGAGCACGCGGCCCGCGCCGTCGAGCAGGAAGATGGCCTCGCCGGCGTGGTTGATGATGTCGCGGTACTTGCGTTCCGAGCGGCGCAACCGCAGCTCGTCGAACTGGCGGCGGCGGAAGATGGCCCAGAAACCCCAGCCGACGGCCACGAAGAGGAACATGGAGACGATGGACCAGATCTGGGAAAAGAGGCTTATTCCGCCCGACTGGGACGAGGAGAAGAGCGGTCGACCCGCACGCAGATGCGCCACGAGCTGGGCGGATCCGAGCGCCACGGCCACCAGCAGCGCGCCCGTCGCGATGGCCAGCAGGACCAGCAAGGGATCGAAACGGCTCAACGCCGGCGTGTGTTTCTTCAACTTGTTGTCTTGCAGCTAATTACCTCTGTCGGTGCGGTCGTGGCTCAGGACAGGTCGGTCTCGACGCCCATCAGGGACAGGATGCGCAACAGATCATCGTTCGTATAGAAGCGCACCGACAGATGACCGCGTCCGTCCTTGTCGCGTTCGATCTGCGCGGGAGCTCCGTAATGGGCCTCCACCCTCTCGCGCAGGACGCGCACCTCGCGGGTCTCGTCGACCGCGGCACGCTTGCCGCGTTTATTCTGCGGTCGGGTCCCGCCCGTCAACAGGCCGCGCACGCGCTTCTCGCATTCGCGCACCGACAGCCCCCGGTTGCGGCAGAGGCGGGCCAGCCGGAGCCTGGCCTCCGAGTCGGTCACGCCCAGCAGGACCTTGGCGTGACCCCGCGAGATACGGTCGTCCTGGATCATTTCCTGGATCTCGACCTCGAGCGAGAGCAGGCGCAGCGTATTGGCCACGCCGCTGCGGCCCTTGCCGAGCATGATCGCCAGCTCCTCCTGCGTGGCTCCGTAATCGTCGAGAAGCCGCTTGAACGCGGACGCCTCCTCGATGGGATTGAGATCCTCGCGCTGGATGTTTTCGAGCAGAGCGATCTTGAGCGCCTCGGTTTCCTCGTACGAGCAGATCAAGGCTGGTATCGAAGCGACACCGGCGAGCCGTGCGGCGCGCAGTCGTCGCTCGCCGGCGACCAGGCAGTAGTCGAGCGGCTCGCTCCCCGAGACGTCGCCGTCCGGATCCAGGCGGTCGTCCAGGCTCACCGGTCGCGTCTCGTCGTCGCGCAGATGTCTCACGAGGATCGGCTGCAAAACGCCGACCTGGCGGATGGAGTCGGCGAGTTCATGTAACGTATTGTCTTTAAAGATTTTACGCGGCTGGGTGGGGTTGAGTCCGATGGTCCCGAGGGGGATCATGCGCGCCTCGCGGTCGCCCAGGCCGCCGCTGGATTCGGACGTCGCCCCGGAAATGAGCGCCGACAGCCCGCGCCCCAGCACACGGTCTTGTCTCGGATTCATGATTCGCCTCCTCAGGCTCGCGCCTCGGCCATCCCCTTGTTCCTGGCGATGACCTCGCCGGCAAGTTCCATGTAGCTTTGTGAGCCTTGGCAATCCACGTCGTAGAGCAGGATCGGCTTGCCGAACGACGGGGCTTCGCTCAACCGAACGTTCCGGGGAATCTTGGTTTCGAACACCGTGTCGCCGAAGTAGCCGATCGCCTCGTCGGCTACCTGGTTGGACAGCTTGAGGCGCCGGTCGAACATGGTCAGCAGGACGCCCTCGATCCGGAGCGATCTGTTCAGGCTCTTCTGTACGATCTGAACCGTGCTCAAAAGCTGGCTCAGGCCCTCCAGGGCGTAATACTCGCACTGGATGGGAATGAGCACCGAGTCGGCGGCGGTCAAGGCATTGAGCGTCAACAACCCCAGGCTGGGCGGCGTGTCGATGATCAGGAAGTCGTAGGTTTCGTGCGCGTCCTGAAGGGCGCTCGACATGAACCTCTCGCGCGACACCTGGGCCACCAGCTCGATCTCGGCGCCGGCGAGACGACGATCGCTGGGCACGATATCGAGATAGGGTATGGAAGTCGCATAGACGCACGCCTCCAGGTCCGCATTGCCGAGCAGGAGCTCATAGCTCGTCAACTTGAAATCCGTCAGGCCACAACCGCTCGTGGCGTTGTCCTGTGGATCCAGGTCGAGCAACAAGGTGTTTCTCTCGGCCGCCGCCAGGCAGGCACAAAGGTTGACGGCGGTGGTGGTCTTGCCCACGCCGCCCTTCTGATTGGAAATGGAGATGATTTTGCCCATGCCGCCCCCGTCCATCCGTGCTTTCTTCTCGATGTGGAGGATCGAGGGGGGGAAGATAACCGGTAAATCAGCCGCATGTCCAGCCGATTTCTTCTGTTGTACACAATGTTGTTGAATTTTCTGTGGAAAACCGGGCCGCCGGATGATGCTGTTCCACGTGGAACAGCCCGGGGTCGTGTTCCACGTGGAACAGGGGGGCCTAAAGGTGGGGGTAGAGAGAGACCAGGAGACTCCAGGGGCGCGAATCGCCACCGACCGGAAACAGGCATGCCCTTGGTGTCCCGGGACATCCGCCCGAACCCGCGGCGGGCAGGCGAAGTCGGCCGCGAAGATCATCATCCAGACCACGCGACCGGCCATGAAGCCTGCAAATGACGAGTGAATCGTCGGCCGCCCGGACATCCCGCCTGTAGCGACGCCAGCCGGCGATAACTTCCTCATCCGTAAGGCGCAGGGCCTTCATGGTGACCACGCCCGTCATGGATGCGGGCAAGTCGTCGCCACACAGGGCCGTCCTGGGGCCCCACTGATCCTCCCCGACGCGGATATCGCGCAGGCCCATGACCTCGATCGCTCGCTCGAGAAACCAGGCGCGCTTGTGTCTCGGTTCGACCAGGATCGAACCCACATGTTCCCGGCCACCGAATCCCAGCTCGCCCGACAGCAGGTGCCAGACGAGCCCAGGGATGCCCGCACCGGAGCCGAGGTCGGCATAATGATAAGCGGCCGCCGGGCCCGGAAAAGATGATTCGGCGGCAGGAAGAACCGATTCCATCAGGGCCTCATAGGAAGACACGCTCTCCGCAACCAGATTATCGAGCCTGTCGAGCGTAGCTACCCGGGAGACCAGGCTGAAGCCGGCATTCCAGCGCATCACCTCATCCTTGTACCGCCGCAGGACGGCGTCGATCCTCTCGGAGTGTTCAACCATCATCATTCTTCTTTAATCTCATCACCATCACGCTCAGAACCGCCAGGTCGGATTGACGCACACCGTCAATTCTGCTCGCCTGTCCCAGGGTCGAGGGCCGCATGCCGGCGAGCTTTTCGCGCGCTTCGTTGCTCAGGGCCGTCAGAGAAAAATAATCCAGTTCGGGCGGCAACTGCAGGTGGTCGAGATGTTTCCTGTTGCGTAACATCTTGTCCTGCCGGGAGATATATCCTGCATAGCGGATATCGAGGGCTGCCTGCGTCTCCGCTTCCCGCAGGTCGGCGGGGGAGAGCAGGATCTCGTAACCTGCCGACGCATGCAGGGCGTCGAGATCGGCCCGCATGAATGAATCGGCGCTCATAAGAGATTGGATGTTGTTTTCGGGTCGTTTCATCAATTCCGCCGCGGCGATTCGCCGGCCAGTCAACCCATCGGTCGCCCGGGCCGTCTTCAAGAAGGACAACGTCCGCCGCGCGGCCTCGCCGCGCGCGCCCAGGTGCGCGAGATCCCCAGTCTCCAGCAAACCGATCTCCCGGGCCAGGGGCAGCATGCGTTCGGCCACGTTATCGCATCTGAGGTAGAGGCGGCTCTCCGCGCGCGAGGTGAACATGCGGTAAGGCTCGGTGATCTCCTTTGTCACCAGGTCGTCCAGCAGGACGCCCATGTAGGACCGTTCCCGCGGGAATGCGACAGGCGCCTTGCCCGTGAGGCTGCGCACGGCGTTGATGCCGGCCGCGAGTCCCTGGGCGGCCGCCTCCTCGTAGCCCGAGGTGCCGAGGATCTGGCCGGCCAGGTAGAGTCCCGCCACCGGCTTGGCCTCGAGGGACGCGTTCACCTGCCAGGACGGGACGCTGTCGTATTCCACCGCGTAGCCGCTACGGGTCAAAACCGCCTCTTCGAGCCCGACGATGCTGTGGACCATGTCCTCCTGGACATCCCGCGGCAGGCTCGTGGAGAGCCCGTTCACGTACACTTCCTCGTTGTCGCGTCCCTCGGGTTCCAGGAAAACGAAATGACGCGTCTTGTCCGCGAACCGGACGATCTTGTCTTCGATCGAGGGACAGTAGCGCGGCCCGGTGCCCTCGATGATGCCGCCGTAGAGCGGCGACCGCGCGAGGTTGTTCCTGATGATCTCGTGGGTGCGGGCGTTGGTGTGCGTGACGTGGCAATCGACCTGGTCCGGAGCGAAATCCACGGTTCGGAACGAGAACGGTGCGGGGTCGTCGTCGCCCCGTTGACGCTCGACGCGTTCGAAGTCGATGGTGTCGCGGTGCAGGCGGGGCGGCGTGCCTGTCTTCAGGCGCACCAGCTCCAGGCCGGCCGCGGTGAGCGCGGCGCCGAGACCGAGCGAAGCGGCGGCCCCCTCGCGTCCCCCCTGGACGCGCGTGTCCCCCACGTGCATCAATCCTCCCAGGAAGGTGCCGGTGCAGAGCACGACGCGATCGGCGCAAAGTTCGCGGGCGCTCCCCAGCATGACGCCGCGCACGCGCCGTCCTCCCGCGCCATCATCCCTGAGCAGGCCCGACACGTCGGCCTCTATCACCTCGAGGCCTTTCCGGTTGGACACGATGTCGCACATCAGCGACTGGTAGACGAGCTTGTCCGCCTGTGCCCGCGGCGCCTGGACCGCCGGCCCCTTGCGCCGGTTCAGGATGCGGAAATGGATGCCGGCCCGGTCGATGGCGCGGCCCATCTCGCCGCCGAGCGCATCGATCTCCTTGACCAGGTGCCCCTTGCCGAGGCCGCCGATGGCGGGGTTGCACGGCATGCGCCCGATCTCGAGGCGATCGTGGGTGACCAGCGCCGTGCGCGCACCGAGACGAGCCGACGCGAGGGCGGCCTCGATCCCCGCGTGTCCGCCGCCGACGACGATGATGTCAAACCTGTTTGTCATTGTATCGTGTTGTGTCGCAACTATTTACCTACGCAGAACCTGTTGAAGACCTCGCCCAGGAGCTTTTCCGTGAACACCCGGCCGGTGATCTCGCCGAGCTCGCAGAGGGAGATGTGCAACAGCGAGCAGATGACCTCCTGCGCCGCTCCCGCCCCGACGACCCCGCGCAACTCTTCGAGATGTCCGCGAAAGTCTTTCAGGCGGTGGACGTGCCGCAGGTTGAGCACGACGCCGAGTGACGCCGCCGCTTCGAGCTGCGCGGCGTTCGCCGCGTCGTGCATGGCGTCCTTCAGCGTCTCCACACCCCGGCCGTCGCGGGCGGAGGTGACGATGACCGACGGTGCGACGCGCCGCAGGCCGGCCTCCGGCACGAGGTCCGCCTTGGCGCCCACGACGAGGACCGGCACCGCATGATCCGGGTCCGGCCTGCTTCCGCGCTTCCCGGCCACGAGATCCACGACCTGCAACACCAGGTCCGCCGAGCGGGCCGCGCCGCGTGCGCGTTCCACGCCCATGGTCTCGACGCGCCCCCCGTCTTCGCGCAGACCCGCCGTGTCGTGCAGGTTGAACGTGCCGCCGCGGTGACGGAGCCGCGCTGCGACGACATCCCGCGTGGTGCCCGGCTCATGATCCACCAGGGCCCGCGGCTCTCCCAGCAGGGCGTTGAACAGGGAGCTCTTGCCGGCGTTGGGTTCGCCGACGATCACCACCTGAACGCCCTCGCGCAGCTGGCGCCCCGCCCGGGCGTGCGAGAGCAGGCGGTCCACGCCGTCCAGGGCGTCGGCGAGCGCTCCCGCGATCCGCTCGCCCGTCACCTCCAGCTCGTCTTCCTCGCCGAACTCCAGGCCGCCCTCCAGCTCGGCGAGCAGCCCCAGCAGGGGTTTCTCCAGTGATTCCATGCGGCGCCTGAAGCCGCCGCGGAGCTGGCGCAGGGCGCCCTTGGCGGCGAGTCGACTCTCCGCGGCGATCAGGTCGGCCACGGCCTCGGCCTGGTCGAGGCTCAGGCGTCCGTTGAGAAAGGCGCGTCGCGTGAACTCGCCGGGGCCGGCCGGCCGCGCGCCGAGCTCGAGGCAGGCTTCGGTCACCAGACGCGCGGGCAACCGGCCGCCATGGCAGTAGAATTCCACGGTGTCTTCGCCGGTATACGAATTGGGCGCCATCATCGGCAGCACCAGCGTCTCGTCGAGCTCGTCGCGGCTGCGTGGGCAGCGCGGCACGCCGAGGAACGCCCGGTGCGAGCGCAGGTCGGCGCGGTCGCGTCCGTCCGACAGCAGGGCGGACGCGAATTCCAGGGCGCGCGGCCCGCTCAGGCGCACCACGGCCAGGCCGCCCTCCCCCTCCGGGGTCGCCACGGCCGCGATCGTGTCCGCGGTCGCGTGGTAGAACGCGTCACTCAACGGGGTCGCCCTCCCTCGCAAGACGGGGCGGCACACCGCGCCGCCCCGTCATCCGATGCCGGCGGTCCGTGCGTCGCCTACCGCTCTTCCGCCGTGTCGTCCGCCTCCGCTTGCGCATCCGGCGAACGATCTATCAGAACATCGTCGTCCTGCTCCCGGTCGTCTCCCGGGGCTTTGCCATCCTGCTTCTCGTCGCGCGTGACCACCACGTGGCGGTCGGGCCCGAAGCCGGCGGTGTATGTCGTCGCGTCGGCGATCTTCTCGATCGCGAGGTGTACGATGCGGCGTTCGCGCGCGCACAGCGGCGGCGTGTGCACATCCTTGCCCGACTCGAGCATCTGGCGCACGGCGTCCTGGGCGTTCGCCTCCAGTTGGCCCTCGCGGCGAAGCCGATAGTTGTTGATGTCCAGGTTCATGCGGGTGTGATCCCCGACCGCCTGGTTGGCCATGCGCTCGACGAGATGTTCGACCGCGTCGATGGTGCTGCCGCGTCGGCCGATCAGCACGGCCGCGCTGTCGGAGTCGACGGTGATCCTCACCTGGTTGTACTCGCCCTCGATGACGTTGCAGCGGCTGGGAAAGCCGGCGCGCCTCATCAGCTCCTCGGCGATGCCGCGCTGGACCCCGGCTGCGTCGTCGGGCGAGAGTCCGCGGGTCGGCGCGATCAGCTCCGCCGCGGCCAGCGACTCGCCTACGGGCCGCGCCGCGCCCCTGTCGCTGTGCTCGGGCGCCGGCGGGACGGCCTGTTTCCCCGTGTCCGCCTCGACGCGAACGGCCTCCCTTTCGACGCGGGACGGCCCGGGGACC
>JAHIYU010000047.1 GCA_018814885.1 bacterium
CGCAGAACCGGCCTCGCCATGGTACAATCCGGCTGCTTGACGACGGAAGCCCCGCGGTCCTGCCACCGGGCGGTGAAACTGGGTGCTTTGCGGGCTCAGTCGTATGCTTCATGAATAATCCGGGCTAACCCAAACGGCATTGACCGTCGGCGGCGTCCGGCTCATGATCGAACTGTCCACAGCCGAAAGGAACCGCCATGCGCACCTTCTCGCTCGCCTGCCTGTTCGTCCTGGCGCTGGCCCCGCTCGCCGCCGCACAATCCGTCCACGACGACGACCTCGCCGCCAAGCTCGACCGGGTCCTTGAGACCCTGGACGGCTTCGGCCATCGCCTGGACATGCTCGAGAAGCGCATCGACGACGGCCTGTGGTTCGACCGCGTGGGCGACGTCGCGGCCATCGACAAGGTGCGGCTGTGGGGACCGCCCCGCTGGAAGGAGGAGTCGCCGACGGCCATCGGCGCCGGCCAGCCGCTCAAATTCTGGGCCTACGTGTTCATCCCGCGCGATCTCGACCGCACCAGGAAGGCGCCGCTGCTGGTGTTCCCCCACGACGGCGTGCACGGCGATTTCACCACCTACTACTGCCACATCGTGCGGGAGCTGCTGGCCCAGGGTTACGTGATCGTGGCGCCGGAGTACCGCGGCAGCACGGGCTACGGCCGCGGCGTCTACGAGAACATCGACTACGGCGGGCTGGAGACCGAGGACGCCCACGCCTGCCGCGCCTACGTGCTGGAGAACTACCCCTTCGTGGACGACGGCCGCGTGGGCCTGATCGGCTGGAGCCACGGCGGGCTGATCGGGCTGATGACCGTCTTCGACCACCCCGGCGACTACGCCTGCTGCTACGCCGGCGTGCCCGTCAGCGACCTGATCGCGCGCCTGGGCTACCTGGGCGAGGACTACGCCGCCCTCTACTCGGCCGACTACCACATCGGCCAGACCGTGGAGGAGAACATCGCGGAATACCGCCGGCGCTCACCGGCCTGGAACGCCCACCGGCTGAAGACCCCGCTGCTGGTGCACACCAACCGCGGCGACGAGGACGTGAACGTACTCGAGGTCGAGCACCTGATCAAGGCGCTGAAGGCCGAGGGCAAGGACTTCGCGCACGAGATCTACGATGTGCCCGGCGGTCACAGCTTCGACCGGCTCGACACGCGCCAGGCCCAGGAGATCCGTCTGAAGATCTACAGGTTCCTGGCCACGCATCTCGAGCCGGCGCACCCCTTCGCCGACGTGAAGGCGCTGCACGCGGCGGGGTACAGATAGCCGACCCGGCACGAGCGACGGGGAGGTCACGGCCGCCCCTTTTCCGCTTTCGGAAGCATGCGGCCGGGGCGTCCCGGGCCTAGATTGGGCCCCATGGACAAGCGCCGGATACTGAAACGCCTGCTCGGGCCCGCGGCCGGCGGCGCCGTCGGCTACGCCGTCTCCTACCTCTCCGCCTGCGCCGGCAGCACCTGAGGCATCACGGGCAACCCGCTGGTCGCCGTGATCTTCGGCGCCGTGGCGGGGCTGGTCCTGACCTCCGGTGGAGGGAAAACCAAGTAGACACGACGAGTTGACGGGCCCCCATTGACTCCGCAGTCTGCAGTTGATATCCTGAATTCAGATTGAACGCCCCCGCCACCCTACCCCGAGCAGGATGTTGATCCATGCGCTCTCTGCTCCTGTGGTTGTTCGTGCTGGCCTGTTTCGCCACTACGGCCGCCGCCAACGAATATCTCTGGTGCTTCAACGCCGACGAGGTGCGGGCCGAGGTCGACCCCGCCACGGCCGAGGTGACCGTCAGCCACGCTGCGGCCTTGTACAACTGCTGCCCCGACCCGATCACATACGACGTGCAGTTCGGTGATGAGACCCTGTTCGTGGTGGAGCACGTCGCCGCCGATCCACCCTGCGACTGCAACTGCTGCTTCGATCTCGGCGTGAAGATCCACGACGTGCCGCCCGGCCTGTGGTGGATCGGCTTCTCCTGGCGCGACGAGGAAACCGGCGAATGGATCGAATGGCACGGCGAGATCGTCGTGCCCGACATGGGCCAGGGCTATGCGGGCGGCGAAATCGAACCCGAGAGCTCCGGCTGCCTGTCCGCGACGGCCGTGGAGGAACCGGCCAGCGAGCAGCTCACCTGGAGCGCCCTGAAGACCTGTTACCGCTGAGCCCGCGGCACGCGTACGGAAGGAAGAACGATATGAAATGTTTCATCGCCTTCGCCTGCGCGGCGATGCTCCTGGCCGGACCGGCCGCCGCCCGGGCCGACGACTGGTGCCTGGACGGGGACGGCCTGCGTGTGGAGATCGACGGCGCGACGGTCACGGTCTGCCACGACGCGGCCCGCTACAACTGCTGTCCCGATCCGTTCCAGTACGCGGTGTCGTGGGATTTCGACACCCTGGTGGTGACCGAGACGGAAGTGCTGACCAACCCTTGTTACTGCCTCTGCTGCTATGACCTCTCCACGACGATCGAGGACGTGCCCCCGGGACAATTCACCCTGCGCCTGCGCTGGTTCGACTACGAGACGTTGGACTGGGCGCAACTCGAGGCGCCTTTCGGCGTGGATGACGTTGGCCAGTCCGGCACGCACGTCCTGGGCGCGTCGCAATCCTCGGGCTGCCTGGCCGCCTCCGGGAACACCGCGCGCAGCTGGAGCCGGGTCAAGACGCTCTACCGCTGAAATGAGCAGGCGGACCGCCGCGGGGCCGGTCCGCCTTCGTCTGTCCGGACGGGATTATCAGTGGTGATGATCGTGGCCCTGGCCCTCGGCGCCCTCGGCCGCCATCCACTTGGCGTACTCGTCGATCGTCCGCTGACCGTGCGTGCGGATCATCTTCACGACGTCGGGATCCTTGCTGGAGATGATCGAGATGTGGGTGTCTCCGGACGTGAAGTAATCCATGTCGGCGCCGGCCATCATCAGCGCGCCGTAGGACCGGCACATGGCGCACAGAGGCATCTGCTCGCCGGCCTGGAGCCTGGCGGCGACGGCCTGCATCCTGGCCATCAGCTTCTGGAACCGCTCCTCGTAGGCCGCGGGCACCGTGTTGACCTCCACCAGCCCGTTGGCGAAGAGCTGATTGTCCCACGTCATGTTGGCGAAGAGCTCGGAATCCTCGGTCAGGTTCTTGCACATGCCGCAGTTCTCCAGGTCGAACCAGTCTTCGGCGGCCAGGGATACGCCCGCGAGGAGCAGGACGACGGCCAGGAACGTGGTCATCGATAATGTCTTCATCGAACGCGTCTCCTTGTGAGGGTTGAAGGTCTCCAACCAAGATACCGGCATTTTCCCGGAACATCAAACCGTCATGGCGCGATCCGGGAGTCGCCGGCGCGGGAAGGCGGCGCGGATTCTCCCCATGACGAATCCGCGCCCACCGGGTGGTCATTCGGCGGCGATCGTGACGCGGATCACCCCGGCCGCGGCCGGATAGACGTACCCGTCGTCCACCATGCGCACATCCGTGTCCGGGTCGGCGGTGCCGCTGTTGGCCGCAGCCTGTCGCGGCGCCTGGTCCGGGCCGGCGCCGGGCCACTGGTTCATCTCCGTGCCCGCATCCCACAGGTTGACCATGGCGGTCACGTTGCCCTCGACCGGATCGCCCTGGGCATCGAACAGCGCCAGGCTGCCGTCGCCGAAGCCGTAGAACAGGTCGTTGGACTGACCGAACATCGAGCCGAAGGAGAGACGGTCGCCCTCGCCGGCCGTGAACGCGAAGGTGCAGGCGTCGCCCGGGAAGATGGGTCCCGCGGCCGCGGCACCGTCGGGGACGGTGAAGACGCCGGCGGACGACACGTCGTCCAGGGTCTGCAGGTAGCCGACCAGCGCGCCGGGGTCGGCGTCCTCGGCCAGGGCCTCGAGACCGTGGCCGCCGTTGGGCTGGCCGTCGGCATACATGAACCTGCCGGCTGCGTGCACCGCATAGGCGCCCGGCGCCAGGGGCGTCACCACGCCTGTGCGCGGGGCCAGGGCCGCGGCCAGGCCGGCCGGATTGCCGTCCTCGGCGACATGCTCGAGACCCTCGCCGCGGTCGGTCATGTCCTCGGTGAAGAGGGGGGCGGTTCCCGCGTGCACCGCGTAGACGCCGGGCGCGAGGGGCACCGCCAGCGACGGGCCAGACGAGGGCGAAAGGGTCGCGGAATCGGAGACGTTCTCGATGCGCACGGTGAACTCGCCGCCGCCTTCGGGGGTGACGACCACCTGGATCACGTCGGATACGGCGGGGTAGGCATAGCCGTCGTCCACCATCCGCACGGTGTCGTCGGGATCGGCGGCGCCGGCGTTCGCGCCGGATTGCCGCGGCGCCTGGTCCATGCCGAGCCCGGGCTCCTGATTCGCCTCGGTGCCGGCGTCCCACAGGCGGACCTGATCGGTGACGTCGCCGTCGAGCGGGGCGGACTTGGCGCCGTAGAGGGCGATACCGCCGCCGCCGGGCGCGTAGAACAGGTCGTTGGAATGGACGAACATGGTGGCGAAGGAGAGACGGTCGCCGGGCGCCGCGCCGACACGGAATTCGTAGGCTTGTCCCGGACCGATGGGGCCGGGCGTGTCGGCGCCGACCGGCGTGTCGAACGCGCCGCTGGTCAGGCAATCCCTGGCGTCGCTGACATTGGCGACGGTTACGGTGAAATCGGCGGTCGAGGTCGACGGCCCCGCCCCGTCGTCGGAGCAGCCCGCGACGGCGGCCAGCAACAGCAGGACCGGCCACGGACTGCGAATCGATGTCTTGGTGAACATGACAGGTATCCCTTCATTGACGGTCTTCGCAAGGGGTGGCTAGAATGGTTGATCCACCGCTCGCCGGGGAAGCCGATACCCCGGCGCTCAACGATTCCTACCGCCCACGGCACCGAGGTGTGACTGAAAAAGATGATTTTCGTCGGAATTTATGGACACACTTCGCGCCATTGATCGGTACCAGACCATGAAGACGCCGGATGCAGCCAGGGGACCGGGCCGCGACCGAGATCGATCGGACGTGCCTTCCCGCGAGACCCTCCGCCGCGTCCGCGCGCGTGATCCCGAGGCGCTGGCCGCGCTGTTCGAGTACGGCTTCGACCGGATCTACGGTCTGGCGGCGCGCATGCTGGGCAATCGGGAACAGGCCCAGGACGTGATACAGGAGGTCTTCCTGCGGGTCCACCGGTCGGCCCACCGGCTGGATGCCGAGCGCGAGCCCCTGCCCTGGCTGCGCCAGATCACCGTCAATCTCTGCCGGGATCTCTGGCGTTCGGCGGGCGCCAGGGGCGACCGGCAGACGGTGTCGCTGGACGAGCATGCGGACCTGGGCGCGACCCTCCCCAGCGACGCGGCGCCGACCGACGCGGCGGTGCTGGCGACGGAACGGGAGCGGCTGGTCCAGCACGCGCTCGGCGAACTGCCGCCGCAACTGCGCGAGGTCGTGCTCCTGCGCGACTACGAGACGCTCGAGCACGACCAGATCGCCGCCCTGGTGGGTGCCAGCGGCGCCGCCGTGCGCAAGCGCTATTCGCGGGCCCTGGCCCGCTTGAGCGAACTGCTTGAGGGTGAGCTGAGATGAACGACGACGTACGTGACAACCTGACACCGGTACAGCAACGCGCCCGCGACACCGTGCGCGGCCTGTCGCGCCCCGTCGCCGACGTCGAGTTCCGCGCGCGGCTCAGGACCGAGTTCACGACCGGCACGATCCAGGGCGGCCGGGTGCTGCGCCCGCCGCGCTCTGTGTGGCGTCGCACGGCGATGCCGACCCTGGCCG
>JAHIYU010000048.1 GCA_018814885.1 bacterium
CAGGTAGGTCACCGCCTGCTGCTCGTAGATGGATGCCGGGAAGTAGCCCTTCTGTTGCAGCTTGAAGATGCACCAGGGGCCCATCGCATCGGCCTTGGCCTCCTCGATGGCCGAGTAGATGTCCTTGAGCTCCAGGCGCACATCGGTGTCGCGTCCGCCCTTGACGATGCGGCCGGGACCGAGGCCGTGGCTCATCTCGTGCCAGAGCGTATGCATGAAGAACGATTCGGCGGCGAGACTGCCCAGCTGGTCGGCCACCAGCAGCTTCTCGGCGATGGGCGTGAGGATCTGCGTGAACTTGGCGTTCATGATGTTGCGCAGCAGGACCTTCTTGCTGCCCTTGGCTTCGCGCACCTTTTCGTCGTTGGGCAGGTTGAAGGCGATGGTCTGGATGCCGGTGCGCGTGTCGCCGGCGGTGTAGACCACGTCCACCACGCGGATGGGCGAGTCGGAGCCGCGGTTGGGATTCTTGTCCGCGGCCGGAATGGGCAGGTTCGCCTCGAGCCAGGGCAGTTCGCCCTTGAACCTGGCGAGCCGCCCGGATTCCTCCGGATCGGCCACGCAGACGAAGGCCTCGAAGGCCGCCTTGTAGCCGAACAGGCCGTCCTCGTAGGTCTCGATGGGGCCCAGCACGACCTCGATCAGGCCGTCGAGATCCATCCAGAGCAGGTCGGAGGCGTAGTAGTCGTCGGTGCGGAAGGCCTCCCCGCACGCCAGCAGGAAGGCCCGCAGGGACGTGTTGGCGGTGGCGTCCGCCGCCTTGACCATGTAGCCGATCGCGCGATCGAACTCGTCCGCGAAGTATTCGGAATAGGGCACGACCTTCAGGGCGCCCGCGTCGTCGCGGCGGATCATGGAGTAGAGGCCGCTGGTCCCGCCCTCGCCGCTCTCGAGAGAGGCGAGCTCGGCCTGCGTCAGGTCCAGGGGATAGAAGTTGGCGCCTTCGGGATGCTCCCAGTCGCCGAAGAAGGGATCGTGATGGAAGCGCCTGTCCCAGGGTCCCGCGTTGATCGCGAAGTATGCCCTGGCCGCGTCGGCGCGCGGGCCCGTCGCGGCGTCGAGGGCGCCGCGGATCTCTTCCTCCAGCGGCAGGGCCTGTCGCACGAAGGCCTCGTGCATGACACCGGCCGCCTTGACCAGCCAGCCCAGCGCTTCCCGCTCCGACGCCGGCAGCACCTCGAGGTTCGTGGCGATCTCGGTTTCGGCGTAAGCCGCCAGGCGCGTCTCGATATCGTCGGCGATCCTGACCATCTCCGCATCCTCCCCGCTGCCGCAGCCGGCGATTCCCGACATCACGGCCACCGTCGCCGTCACGGCGACGATCCAAGTCTTCCTGCGCATCGGCTCATCCTCCTGGTTCCATTATTCGCACGGCGGGCCCTGCCCGTTCGACGGCGACAATATCGACAAACCGCGCGCCAGTCGATGGATTTGTCGGCCCCGCGTCATGCTACCTGGGACGGCTGCCGGGCGACCTCGACCCTGGCGTCGTGCGCAGACGCGCCATCCGGGACGTACAAGCGCTCGAACCGGACGATGCGATCCATTCATGGCTTCCGATGATATCGACACATTCAGAGGCATGAAAAAACCGCGGCGAGCCGCGGTGATCGGGTGTTGTGGCGGGAGCGACGAGACTTGAACTCGCGACCTCCGGCTTGACAGGCCGGCGTTCTAACCAAACTGAACTACGCCCCCGCACGCAACGGACGGAGAATATAGTCCCCTGCCCCCATGCTGTCAACCGCACCCGTTCTATTTGTTCCTCTCAGGCGCGTCGCCGTGGCACGATGAAACCGGACAGGGTCGCGCCGGTCAGATCGAAGCCGGCCTCGATACGCCAGGTCGCCGGCAGCAGGCGCGCGGCGGCGGCGGGCAGGGAGGGATGACCCAGCGTCAGACAGGTGCCGCTGCGGTTCAGAACCCTTGTCAACCTGGCCGTTACGGCCTGCGCAGCCTCGTCGCGCAAGGGAGCGTGCGAGGCGATCAGGAACTGCGCGTACCGCTGGGCCGCCTCCGGTTCCGCGCCGCGCACCAGGTCGTGAACGCCGCTTTGCCAGCCGGCCGCCCGGATGTCGTCGTCCCTCAAGCGTCCCCACCGGTGTGCGGGCGACGCGTGCCAGCACAGCAGATCGCTGCGCGTATCGTCGAGGCACGGCACGGCGGCGCGTCCGATCGCCGCGGACCAGCTCGGGGGCGGCGCGAGGGGCAAGGCAGAGGAAGCGACGGGAGGGTCGAGGTCGGCGCCGAGCCGCGGCAGGTCGTCTGAGCGCTGCCCAGCGAGAGGCCAGGCCGTCCAGGGGATGCCGCGGCAGAGCAGGATGTCGCAGCCCCCGCGGGCAGCTGCCGCGAACCAGGCGCGCGTCAACGAAGCCGGGTCGCAGAGACCGGTGCCGGCGGGCGCCG
>JAHIYU010000049.1 GCA_018814885.1 bacterium
ACGACCGTTGGCCGTCAGATAACGGAGGGATTCGTGCGAATCGCCCCCGAGATCGGCGGTGTCCGTCCCCGTCAGGCCCGCGTCCTTGAGAACCGTCTCGACCTTGTCGACGGCCGCCTGCAACGCGACCGGCAGTGCCGCGGCCCCGGCGGGTCCGATGCGTTCGCCCGCGGTGGTCCAGCCGCGAACGGCGGCCAGCGCCTCGACGAGGGTGTTCCATTCCGCGCGCCCGCCGTCGAACTTCACGCGCCGACGCGCCTCCTCCTTGCTCACGCCGCCGCGCAGCGGGTTCTGGTCGTAGGCCTCGCGGGCGAGCGAGTCCACGGCTGCGGCCAGGTCGGCGGTCAGGGCGCGGTCGTAGAGACGTTTGCCGACGCGCAGGACGGCGGGATCATCGTCGTGTTCCGCGTGCCCGGCCGCCGGCAGGCCGGCGGTACCGGCCTCGCGCAGCCGCTGCCGGAACAGCTCCGCCGGATCGCCCTCCTCGAGCACGGCGAGCTCCGCGAGCGCCTTCTCGTCGTAGCGCTTGCGCCGCGGGGGGCCGACCGCCAGCACGCGGCCCCCGGCCATGGTCACCAGGGGCGAGTAGAAGCGCAGGACCAGCCTGTCGCCTGGACAGGGCACCAGCGGCTGCTCCAGGTGCAACTGCACCCGTGCCGAGGTGCGGCCGGCGTCGTGGGAGAGCAGATCCTCGTCCAGGAGGACGACGCGGCCCAGCACCTCGCGGCCGGCGTGGTGCACGTGCACGCGCTGGCGGTTCTTCAATTCGCCCTTGAAGTGCGCCACGAGGTCGATCCGCGCGTCGAGCTGCCGGACCGAGCCGCACAGGCCGGGCGAGACGACCTGATAGCCGCGTTCCATCTCGTCCTTTTTGACGCCGTGCAGGGCCAGGGCCAGGCGCTGGCCGGATCCGCCCCGCGGCACGGGGCGCCCGTGGGCCTGCACGTCGCGTACGCGGACCTTGGCGCCCGCGGGTTCGACGACCAGCTGATCGCCGATCGCGACCGAGCCGCTCCAGCAGGTGCCGGTGACGATCACCCCCGCGCCGGGCATGGTGAAGAGACGGTCCACGGGCAGACGGAAGGGCCCTTCCCCACTTCGTGCGGGCAGGGCCTCGGCCTCGGTCCTGATGGCGGCGCGCAGCTCGTCCAGTCCTTCGCCGGTGACGGCGGAGACCAGGACCGCCGGCTTGTCGGCGAGGAAGGTGCCGGCCGCCAGGTCGCGCACCTCCTCGGCGGCCACCTCGGCCAGCTCACGTTCCACCAGGTCCAGCTTGGTGATCACGATCACGCCGCCGCGCACGCCCAGCGACGCCAGGATCTCGAGGTGCTCCACCGTCTGGGGCATGACCCCCTCGTCGGCCGCCACCACCAGGAAGGCCAGGTCCACGCCGCCGGCGCCGGCCACCATCTGCTTGACAAAGCGCTCGTGGCCCGGCACGTCGACGACGCCCAGGACCGTGCCGTCTCCCAGGGGCAGCTCCGCGAAACCCAGCTCGATGCTGATGCCGCGGTCGCGCTCCTCCTTGAGGCGGTCGGTGTCGGTGCCCGTGAGCGCCTTGATCAGCGCCGACTTGCCGTGGTCGACATGGCCGGCGGTGCCGAGGATGAAATGCCGTGTCGTGCCGCTCACGCGCTCTCCCGCCTGATCCGCGCCCCGAGGGCTGCGAGCTTCTCCTCGATCCGCTCGTACCCGCGGTCGATGTGGTAGACGCGCTCGATCGTGGTCGTGCCCCGCGCCGCGGTGCCGGCCAGGATCAGCGCCGCCGAGGCGCGCAGGTCGGTGGCCATCACGGGCGCGCCCGACAGCTCCGCGACGCCGAAGATCGTCGCCGTGGCCCCGTCGAGCCGGATGTCGGCGCCGAGGCGGCGCAGCTCCGCGGTGTGCGTGAACCGGTCGGGGTAGATGTTCTCGGTGATGTGGCTGACGCCGTCGGCCAGCGCGGCCACGGCCATGATCTGGGCCTGAATGTCGGTCGGGAAGCCCGGGAAGGGCCGCGTCTTGATCTCGACCGGCCGCGGCCGCTGCGGCGCTGCCAGGCGCACGCGGTCTGCGCCGGTCTCGATCTCGCAACCCATGCTGCGCAGGGCGGCCAGCGGCTCCACCAGATGATCGGGCCGGCAGTCCAGCACCGTGACGTCGCCGCCGGTGATGGCGGCCGCGGCGAGGAACGTTCCCGCCTCGATGCGGTCGGGCACGACCTCGTGGCGGATCGGGCCGAGGGCCCGGACGCCCCGCACGGTCAGGGTCGCGCCGCCGAGGCCGTCTATGCGCGCGCCGGACTCGACGAGCGCCTCGGCGAGCTGGGTGACCTCCGGTTCCACGGCGCAGTTGTGCAGCCGGGTCTCGCCGTCGGCCAGCACCGCCGCCATGAGCACGTTGCAGGTGGCGCCCACGCTGCTCGGCTCGAAGCGGAACTCGCCGCCGCGCAGACCCCGCGGAGCGCGGGCGTGGATGTAACCTCCGTCGAGCCCGGGATCCGCGCCCAGGGCGCGCATGCCCTCCAGGTGCAGGTTCACCGGTCGCGGCCCCCAGGCGCAGCCCCCGGGGAGCGAGACCCGCGCCTCGCCCTTGTAGGCCAGCAGCGGTCCGAGCACGTAGACGCTGGCCCGCATGGTCTTGACCAGTTCATAGGGCGCCTCGATGCCGTCGGCACCGGAGGTGTCGATGCGCAGCGTGCCGGCGGTCAGGTCGCAGCGGGCGCCCAGGATCTCCAGCAGGCGCATGAACGTGCGCACGTCCCGCAGATCGGGCACGTTGCGGATGACCGACGCGCCGCTCGACAGCAGCGCGGCGGCCATCAGGGGCAACACGGCGTTCTTGGCGCCGGCGGCCCTCACGTCTCCCGACAGCCGGGTCGGTCCCTCGATGACGAAACGGTCCACGTCAGTCTCCCTGCTGTTGCGGTATGACGTCCGGCAGGCGCGCTGTCACCACGCGCGGCAGGTCGTTGTAGTCGCGGGTCACCTCGATCTCCGCCAGGCCCGACGCGGCGCAGATGGCCGACACCTGGTCGGGCTGGTCGTGTCCGATCTCCACCGCCAGCCAGCCGCCCGGGAAGAGCCACGCGGCGGCGCGGCGGGCCAGCTCGTGGTAGAAGCGCAGGCCGTCCGGCCCCCCGTCGAGGGCCGCGACCGGGTCGTGGGCCAGCACCTCACGCGGCAGTCCCGGCACGTCGGCGCTGCGGATGTACGGCGGGTTGCTCACCAGCAGGTTGGCCCGACCCCGCAGGTCGGCCGGGAAGGGCTCGTCCAGCTCGCCGACCAGGAACTCCACGCGGGCGGCGACGCCGAGACGGCGCGCGTTGACCCGGCCGAGTTCGACCGCCGGTCCGGAGATGTCCGAGGCGATGACCCGCAGGCGCGGGATCTCCGCCGCCAGCGTGCAGGCGATGACGCCGCTGCCGCACCCGATCTCCAGGGCCAGGGGCGACAGCAGGCTGCTGTTGCCGCCGGTCAGCAGGCCGAGGCAGGTCTCCACCAGACGCTCCGTCTCCGGGCGCGGTATGAAGACGCCGGCGGCCATCTTGAACCCCCGCCCGTAGAACTCCGTTTCGCCCAGCAGCGCCTGCAACGGCTCGCCGGCGGCGCGGCGCTTCACGAGTCCGCGGTACCGGTCCAGCTCGTCGGGCGTCAGCGGTCGGTCGTGATTCAGGTAGAGATCTATGCGCGCGAGGCCGAGAACGTCGCCCAGCAGCCGCTCGGCGTTGAGACGGGCGGAATCGACACCCTTGTCCGCCAGATAGTCGGCGGTGACGAGAATCAGGTCGCGTACGGTCTTCAGTGGTTCGGCCATGGTCCCCCCGCGGCGGCCGTCACCCCCGTACCGGTGCCACGATCTCAACCGCCTCGGCTCTCTGCAAGCGCCTCCTGCCGGCGGTGTTCGCGGATGGCGTCCACGACCGCCTCCAGCTCTCCCTGCATGATGGCGTCGAGACTGTGAACGGTCAACCCGATCCGGTGATCGGTCACGCGGCTCTGGGGAAAATTGTAGGTGCGGATCTTGGCGCTGCGGTCCCCGGTGCCGACCATGGACCGCCGCTCTGCCGAGCGCTGCGCCTCCTGCTCGGCGATGGCCTGCTCCAGCAGGCGCGACCGCAGCACCGTCATGGCCTTGGCCTTGTTCTTGTGCTGCGACTTCTCGTCCTGGCACTGCACGACGATGCCGCTGGGCAGGTGGGTGATGCGCACCGCGGAATCGGTGGTGTTGACCGACTGGCCGCCGGGCCCCTGGGCGCGGTAGACGTCGATGCGCAGATCGTTCTCTTCGATCCGGACGTCCACCTCCTCGGCCTCGGGCAGCACCGCCACCGTCACGGCGGAGGTGTGGATGCGACCCTGCGACTCGGTCGCCGGCACGCGCTGGACGCGGTGTACGCCGCTCTCCCAGCGCAGCACGCCGTACACGTCGTCGCCGCGGATGGCGTAGCTGACCTCCTTCATGCCGCCGGACGCGCCGGGCGTGCCTCCGATCAGCTCTGTCTTCCAGCCGCGACGCTCGGCGAAGCGCACGTACATGCGCGCCACCTCCTCGGCGAAGAGGGCCGCCTCGTCGCCGCCGGTACCGGCGCGAACCTCCAGGATGGCGTCGCGGTCGTCGTTCGGATCGGGGGGCAGCAGCGCCAGCTCGAATTCGGCGCTCGCCTGCGTCAGGGCCTCCTCGAGCTGCGGTAGCTCCTCCCTGACAAGTTCCAGGAGATCCGGGTCGTCCTCGGTCGCCAGCAGCTCCCGGTTGCCGGCGACCTGCGCGTCCAGGGCCAGCCAGCGCTCGCCCAGAGCCAGGATGTCGCTCAGCCGGGCGTGCTCGCGCGACACCTCGCGGAATCTGTCGCGATCCTTGACGAGTCCGGGACGACTCAGCTCGGCCTCGATTTCCGACCGGCGATCGCGGAGTCCGGCAATGATCTCGCGCATTTCAATCCGTCCCGGTTTCGGCGGCCGGTGCGGGGGCCAGCTCGAAGTATGTCTTCTCGCGGAATCCCTCTGCCTCCGGGGTCAACACGGCCTTCAGGGCGGCCAGGCCCACTTCCAGCTGGCTGTCGTCGGGGCGGCTGGTGGTGATCTTCTGCAGCATCAGTCCGGGCCAGATCAGCGGACGCAGCCAGGCGGCGTCCTTGAAGCGACCCGACAGCTTGATGACCTCGTAGGCCAGCCCGCCGATCACGGGGATGAAGGCCAGCCGCAGCAGGCGCTCGCCGATGGTCTCCGGCCGCCCCAGGAAACTGAAGACGACCAGCGCGATGAGCATCACGAAGAAGAGGAAGCTGGTGCCGCAGCGGGGATGCAGGGTGGTGAAGGGGCGCGTCTGCTCGATCGTCAGCTCGCGCTCGTTCTCGAAGGCGTGGATGGACATGTGCTCGGCGCCGTGATACTCGAAGACGCGCGCCATGTCCTTCATCCTGGAGATCAGCTTGAGATAGAGCACGAACATGGCGATGCGGATGACGCCGTCGACCACGTTGAACCAGATGCTGTGCTCCACGCCAATCAGGTCGGTGATCAGCAGGGGCAGGTAGAAGAACAGCCCCAGGCTCAGGGCGAACGCGAGGACGATGGTGCCCCACATCATGACGGTGTCGCGTGCGCCCTTCTTCTCCTCGGCAACGCGATCGTCCTCGAGCGCCTGGTCGGCGGAGTACATCAGCGCGGCGATGCCGATGCTCATGGATTCCAGCAGGTGGATACCGCCGCGCAGCAGCGGCACGTTCAGCCATGGCAGGCGCTTCATGATGCTGCGGAAGGGTTTCTTGCGCACGACGATACGGCCCCCGGGCGTGCGCACGGCGGTGGCGATGGCGGTCGGCGACCGCATCATCACCCCCTCGATGACCGCCTGGCCGCCCACGGCCAGATCCAGCTTGCCGGGATCGTATTCCCGCCCGTCGGTACCTTCACTCATGGAAACTCCTGCTCGGTTCGTCGCCTGGTGCCCTCCACATAGAAAGAGGGCGCCGGTCAATTCGCCAGCACCCTCGTCAATTAGTGTGTCGGGCGTGCGGCGCATCCTCTATCGGTGCGTCCGCTCCGCTAATTCTTCTTCTTCTTGTCCCCGTAGACTCCCTCGTAGCGCTTCATGAAGCGTTCCACTCGGCCTGCCGTATCGACGATCTTCTGCTGGCCCGTGAAAAACGGGTGGCAGGCGGAGCAGATCTCCACGTTGATCTTCGCCATGGTGGAGCGGGTATTGATCACGTTGCCGCAGAGACAGGTGATCTCGCAATCCACGTACTTGGGATGGATGCCCTTTTTCATTCCTCACACCTCGATCGCATGTCAACGCACGGTGAACAGCCAACTAGATAGTGATTCGGCGCCCAAAGAGCAAATATTTTGTCCTCTATACCCTGCTAGGCGTTCATGGCGGCCAGGAACTGTTCGTTGTTCTTGGTCTTGCCCAGCTTGTCGATGAGAAACTCCATCGCCTCCTGGGGACTGTAGTCGCCCAGGTACTTGCGCAGGATCCAGATCTTGTTGAGATCCTTGGGATCGATCAGCAGATCCTCCTTGCGCGTGCCCGACTTGAAGATGTCCACGGCCGGGTAGACCCGCTTCTCGGCGATCTTGCGGTCCAGGACCAGCTCCATGTTGCCGGTGCCCTTGAACTCCTCGAAAATGACTTCGTCCATGCGCGAACCGGTCTCGATCAGGGCCGTGGCGATGATCGTCAGCGACCCGCCCTCCTCGATGTTGCGCGCGGCCCCTAAGAAGCGCTTGGGCTTCTGCAGGGCGTTGGAGTCCACGCCGCCCGACAGGATCTTGCCCGAGTGGGGTACCACGGTGTTGTGGGCGCGCGCCAGGCGGGTGATCGAATCGAGGAGGATCACCACGTCCTGGTGGTGCTCCACCAGGCGGCGGGCCTTGGCCAGCACCATGCTGGCGACCTGCACGTGCCGTTCGGCCGGCTCGTCGAAGGTGGAGCTGACGACCTCGCCGCGCACCGAGCGGGCCATGTCGGTGACCTCTTCCGGACGCTCGTCGATCAGCAGCACGATCAGGTGGACGTGGGGATTGTTCTCGGTGATGGCGTTGGCGATCTTCTGCAGGATGATGGTCTTGCCGGCACGCGGGGGCGAGACGATCAGGCCGCGCTGCCCCTTCCCTATCGGTGCCATCAGGTTGATCAGGCGCGTCGTGATGTCGCCGTTCTCGCACTCCAGGTTGAGCATCTCCTCGGGGTACAGGGGGGTCAGGTTGTCGAAGAGCGTCATGGTCTTTGCCTTCTCGGGGTCCTCGTAGTTGACGGACTCCACCTTGAGAAGGGCGAAATAACGCTCGTTGTCCTTGGGCGGACGGACCTGGCCCGAGACCGTGTCGCCGGTCTTCAGATCGAACTTCTTGATCTGGGAGGGGGAGAGATAGATGTCGTCGGGTCCGGGCAGATAGTTGTACTTGGCGGAGCGCAGGAAGCCGTATCCCTCCTGCAGCACCTGCAGGACGCCCTCGGCGAAGATCAGGCCGTTCTTCTCGGTCTGCCCCTCGAGGATCTTGAAGATGAGCTCCGACTTGCGCAGGGTGCTCAGCCCCTCGATGTTCAGATCCCTGGCGATGTCCACCAGTTCGATGATGCTCTTGTCCTGGAGTTCCTTGATGTCCATGTCTCTCCTGTGGCTTCGTACGCCTTGAAGGTTGCGCGTGTACGCGGTCTACCTGCGGGTGAAGGTATATCTATCGGCGGGTTCGTTGCCGGGCGCGGCACCCCCTCGGCCGGTCCCGATCTATCTGGATAATCCCTGTTTGGTCTTGAGAGCGGATGTCCTTGCAGCGCATTCAGAATACTACATGCGCAACGTCGTGTCCAGCGGGTTGTTGCCTCGACGGATGCCGCCGATCCGTTACTCCAACAGCCTCCGGTACTGTTCCATGTTCAGATCGAAGTTGGCTTGGTTGCCTTGCTTGCCGTAGCAGAGAGCCAGGTAGTAATAACCGTACGTGCTCTCGAAGTACTGGCTGACCAGGGCGTTGCCCACGTTCACGCCGGTCTCGAACTGCTCGCGGGCCTGCCGTGCCAGCTCCTCCTTGGCCGCGGGGTCCTGCTCGTCCGCGGCTCGCTCTTCCAGCTGCGCGCCGTACTTGTAGTGGAGCTGGAGCTTCTGCAGCAGGGTGTTCTCCTCGGGGATGTCCTCCAGCGCCAGCGCCATGCCGTACATCTCGATGGCGTCCGGATAGCGCAGCACCCGGTTGTCGGCGTATAGAATGGCCGCCTGGAGCGAGAGGAAATAGACGTCCTCGTCGTTGGCCGTATCGTCGTCGGTCTCGTAGATCCCCATCACGCGCACCAGCAGGTCGCCCGCGCGCTCCAAATCGCCCTGTTCCTGGGACAGGTTGGCGATGTCGACCATCAGGGGGGCATCGTCCGGGTGATCGACCAGCAGCTTGTCGTAGATGGCCACCGCTTCGTCCTTGCGGTCGAGGCGGCTCAGGACGTTGGCCTTGTCCGAGAGCAGTTCGTAGGCGCCGGGATTGCCCTCGAGCACCTGGTCGAGCAGCTCCAGGGCCTCCTGGAGAATGGCCGGGTCGTTGTCATGCTCCATGGCCAATTGTATCTTCACGCGAGCCAGGTTCTTGATGGGCGAGAGGGAATCGGGCAGGGCGGCAAAAGCCAGCCTGTAATAGCCCTCGGCGGCCTCGTAGTAGCCGGCCTGGTACTCGTTCGTGGCGTTGTTGACCTGCATGAAGTAGTTGTAGCGGAGCGATTCCTGGACTCGGTCGTTCAGGCCCTGATCCATTTTCAGGGTCTTCTGGTAATAGTCGTAGGACATGCTGTAGTTGCGCTTCGCCTCCAGGAAATCGTTCTCCCGTATCTGCTCCTCGGCCTTCTTGGAATGAGCCTCGCCGAGATAGAAGTAGGCCTCCGCCTCGTCGGGACTGTAGTCCAGTCCTTCGTGCAGCACCGAGATGGCCTTGTCGTACATCAGCTGGTCGATGTAGAGGATGGCGCTGGTCACGTGGGCGGAACGGCAGCCGGCGATCGCGAGCAGGGCCAGCGCACCGGCAAGGACGAGGATTTTCTTCGCTCTCATTCGGACTCTCCCTGGATCGCACGCGGTATTGTTTGTCCAGTCGATGATTCGATAGCCGTCGTTGGTGGGGTCGGGCCAATGCCTGGCAAGCCCCTGTAGGGCGTCTCGTAACCGAGGTAAGCTATGGAAATTAAACGTCACCCCGGGTGTCGTGTCAAGGAGAGACGGGCGGTCGGCCCCGGCCGCGGCCGGTGAACGGACCGCCGATCCGGTCGAGCTGGCGCAGGAACTCGTCGCGGTCCTCGGGAGGCATCAGTTGCAATTCCCGGACGAGATTGGAGACGAGCAGGGAATCGATGCCGCCCTGGGCGGCGATCATGGCGCCGACGAGCTCCATGATCTCGTCCTCGTCGACGTCGTCGCGGTGCAGGGCCTCGTTCAGGGCTGCCCGGGCCGCGTGCAGCAACCGGCGCCGCTCGTTCAGCTCCGGCGACAGGCGCGCGTGCATCTCGCGCATCCGGTGCAGGCATTCCCTGCCGAAGCGGCCGTGGCCGCCGGGGCGCAGGCTGTCGGGACGGTCGAAGCCGGGGACGCGGTCGACGTACGACCAGCGCGACGTTTCGAGGGCGCCGTCCCGGCTGCGTTTCAGCGCGACCCCCAGACCGATGTTGAGCCCGATCGACACCAGCAGCAGAAGCAACAGGGCGCGTCTCATCTCAACCCTCCTCGCTCTCGTCGGCGGCGGACAGAATGTACTCGAGGGCGGAATCCAGGGTCCAGACGGAGTCTCCCGCCAGCAACGAGCCGGAGAGGATCTCGCCGGTGTAGTCGGGGGTCTGGACGACCCGGGGATCGTACTGCTGCGAGCCCACCAGGACACCCGCGGCCAGGG
>JAHIYU010000050.1 GCA_018814885.1 bacterium
CGCCACCAGCGCCGGCAGGCCCTCGCCGCCGCCGAGCGCCGCGCCGGTCACGCCGGTCAACGCGACGAGATACAGGAAACCGCGCGAGGCCGCGGCGATCGCGCGGGCCCGCACGGGATCGGTGGTCGGCGCCATCAGGGCCACCAGGTCCAGACCGACGGACGCCAGCGCCTCGGCGACGGCGGCGGACTCCTCCACCGGCACGTCCGGCAGGATCACGCCGGCGACGCCCGCGTCCGCGGCGCGGGCCGCGAACTCGTCCAGGCCCATGCGCAGGACGGGGTTGAAGTAGCTCATCACTACCGGGGCCAGACCGGTCTCGCCGGCGGCCGCGGCGGTCAGTTCGAGCGCCCGGCGCAGGGTCATGCCGGCGGCCAGCGCACGCTGGCTCGCCATCTGGATCAGCGGACCGTCGGCCACGGGATCGGAGAAGGGGATGCCCACCTCGAACACCCGGCAACCGGCCGCGGCGGCGGCCCGGACCGACGCGACGAAGGACCGCTCGTCCGGATAGCCGGCGGTGAAGAAGGGCACCAGGGCCTTGCGGCCGTCGTCGCGCAGGGCGCGCGTGATCTTCTCGAGCCTCATGAGTCCCCTCCTACGATGCCGCCCAGGTCCTTGTCCCCGCGTCCGGACAGGTTGATCAGGATGGGGCCGGGCAGGGGATCTGACCCGGCCTGGCGCCTCATGACCCAGGCCAGGGCGTGGCTCGACTCCAGCGCCGGAATGATCCCCTCGCAACGGGACAGCTCGTGGAAGGCGGCGAGCGCCTCGGCATCGTCGACCGTCTCGTAGACGGCGCGTCCGGTGTCCTTGAGGTGGCTGTGCTGCGGTCCGACGCCGGGGTAGTCCAGGCCCGCCGCCACCGAGTGGGCGGGCGACACCTGGCCGTCGTCGTCCTGCAGCAGGTAGCTCAACGCGCCGTGCAGCACGCCCGGTTCGCCGGCGGTCAGCGACGCCGAGTGGCCCACCGTCGAGCCGCCGGCCTCGACGCCGAACAGCGCCACGCCGTCGTCGGCGAGGAAGGCGGTGAAGATGCCCAGGGCGTTCGACCCGCCGCCGACGCAGGCGACCACGGCACCGGGCAGACGTCCCGTGGCTTCGAGGAACTGGGCCCGCGCCTCCCGCCCGATGACCGATTGCAGGTCGCGCACCAGGCCCGGATAGGGATGGGGCCCCACGGTCGAGCCCAGGATGTAGTGGGTGTCGGCGACGTTGGTCACCCAGTCTCGGATGGCCTCGCTGGTGGCGTCCTTCAGCGTGCGTGTGCCGCTGGCGACGGGCACCACCTCGGCGCCGTGCAGCTTCATGCGCGCCACGTTGGGCGCCTGGCGCGCCATGTCCACCTCGCCCATGTAGACCACGCAGTCGAGACCGAGCAGAGCGCACGCCGCGGCGGTCGCCACGCCGTGCTGCCCCGCTCCGGTCTCGGCCACGATGCGCCGCTTGCCCATGCGGCGCGCGAGCAGCGCCTGTCCGAGGCTGTTGTTGATCTTGTGTGCGCCGGTATGGTTGAGGTCCTCCCGCTTGAGGTAGACCGACGCGCCGCCGCCGTGCAGGTCGCCGAAGCGCCGCGTGCGGTACAGGGGGCTGGGCCGGCCCACGTAGTCGCGCAGCAGGGCGGAGAACTCGCGCTCGAAGCCGTCGTCGCGGCGGGCATCCTCCCAGGCCGCCTCCAGCTCGATGAGGCAGGGCATCAACGTCTCCGGCACGTAGCGGCCGCCATAGGGGCCGAAACGTCCGGCAGCGCCATCGTCAGGGACGCGCACGGCGGACCTCCTCGACAAAACCGCGCACGAGCGCGGCGTCCTTGCGTCCGGGCGCGGATTCGACGCCGCCGGACACGTCCAGTGCATGGGGCGCGACGGCGGCGATGGCCGCCGTCACCTCTTCCGTCCGCAGTCTACCCGCCAGGAAGACCCTGCGCCCGGCGGCGACGGCCGACCGGGCCTGTTCCCACAGCCGATCCCGCTCACCGGGTTCGGGGTCGCGGCCCTTGGCGAGATCGAAGAGCAGATAATCGGCTGCCGCGCTGACGGGCTCGCCGGCCCGCATGACCTTGATCACCGGCCGGCCGGTCCGCGCGGCGACGGCCGCCACGTCCGCGTCCGTCTCGCCGCCGTGCAGCTGCACGAGGTCGAGCCGGCAGGCGGCGACGATCGCCGCGACCTCCGCCGCGGACTGATCCGCGAAGACGCCCACCAGCCGTGCCGTCGGCACCGCCGCGCGAATGGCCTTCGCCGCCGCCGCGTCCACCAGGCGCGGACCGCCGGCGAAGACCACGCCCAGATAGTCGGCGCCGGCCCGGTGGCAGGCGCGGGCCTCGTCGGGCACGGTCAGGCCGCAGATCTTGACCCTGGTCATGTCCGTCCTCCCAGTTCGCGGAGCTTGGCGCCGGGGTCCGCGGCTTCCAGCAGGACGCTGCCCACCAGGCAGGCGTCGGCGCCGCAGCCGCTCAGCTCCTCCACGTCCGCGCGCGTGCGGATGCCGCTCTCGGCCACCGCCAGGGCGCGCGGGTGCAGCAGGGGCAGCAGGCGCCGCGGCACGTCGAGATCCACGGCCAGGGTCTCCAGGTCGCGGCTGTTGACGCCGATCACCGGCGCCCCCGCGGCCAGCGCCTTCTGCACGTCCGTCTCGTCGTGGCACTCGACCAGGGCGGTCATGCCCGCCTCCCCGATCCGCGCGAGCAGGACGGACAGCTCTCCCGGCGACAGCGCCCTGGCGATCAGCAGCAGGGCGTCGGCTCCCGCGGCCCGCGCCGCCAGCACCTGCAGCGGATCGAACACGAAATCCTTGACCAGCAGCGGCAGCGCGCAGGCCGCCCGCGCCGCCGCGGCGTC
>JAHIYU010000051.1 GCA_018814885.1 bacterium
CAGCAGCAGGGGCTTGCCGGCGACCATCGCCCGCGCCGCCACCGCCGGCAGCACCTCGTCGATGACGTGAGCGGCGTGCGCGTCGTTGAAGGCGTACTCCGCGTTCCGCCGCTCCGGTTCCAGGAAGACGAGATGCACGGGCGGCATCTCGCCCGCCGCCAGCAGGGCGTCGGACAAGGGACCGCATCGCCCGTGGTGCCAGAACCCCTTGCCGTCATGGACGAGGACCACAGGCCCCGCCGTCCCGCCACCCGCCGGCGAGTAGGTGAAGAACCGGCGTCCCGGTCCCAGATGGCGCGAGTCGAGACGATGGCCGCGCAACCGTTGCGCCGCACGGGCGCCCGGCGCCGGCACGAACCGCTCGTCGCGCCAGCGCGGCCCGGCGAGACGGCAGGCGTAGTCCCACCAGGGATTGCCGGCCGGGACGCCCTCGGGATCGCGGCGCGGCTCGCCGTCGCGATCGAGCCAGGCGTATTCGAACCATGCGTCGTCGGGCAACGCGAAGGGCTCGAGTTCGTCCACCGGCAGCGGGTTTTCCCGCCAGCCGTGCAGATCGCTCAGCAGGTGCGTCGCCCAGGGCGGGGGTTTCAACTCCACTTCCAACACGACCTCGGTTCCGCTATGCTGCGATTCATGAATGACCCGGGAATGCAGGAGTTCGATCCCTACCCGCCGGAGCTGGCGTCGTGCCGGCGCTGTTCGCGGCTGGTCCACTGGCGGGAGCAGGTGGCGCGCGTCAAACGGCGGGCCTACCTGGACTGGGACTACTGGGGAAAGCCGCTGCCCGGCTTCGGCGACCCGACGGCGCGCATCTGCCTGGTGGGCCTGGCCCCCGGCGCCCACGGCGCCAACCGCACCGGCCGCATGTTCACCGGCGACGCCAGCGGCGCCTTCCTCTTCCCCGCCCTGCACCGCTGCGGTTTCACCGATCGCCCCGCGACCGATCGCCGAGACGACGGGCTCGAGGTGCGTGGCCTGTGGGTCACCTCGGCGGTGCGTTGCGTCCCGCCCCAGAACATGCCGACCGGTAACGAGATCAGGACCTGTCGACGGTGGCTGGCGCACGACCTGGACGGCCTGCCCGACCTGGCCGTGGTGATCGGCATGGGCTGGATCGGCCACGACGCCTACCTGAACCTGCTCGCCAACCGTGGCCAGCCCATCGTCAAGGTGCGCTACAAGTTCACCCACGGGGCCGCATACGAGATGCCCGACGGCACGATGCTGCTGGACACCTATCACGTCAGCCTGCGCAATACCAACTCGCGGCGGCTCACTCCCGAAATGCTGGACCGCGTGCTCCTGCGGGCGCGGGGGCTGGCGGGTCTGCCGCCGGGCTGATCAGCTGCGCAGGTCTCGTCCCGTCTTTCGCTTCAGCGTCTCCACCTTGCTGTCCAGTCGTCCGCCGCCTCCCGCGCGCGCATCGATCTTGATCTGGCAGGCGATGCGGTCGCAGTCGCGGCGCATGCGTTCGTAACAGCTGCCGACGACGGCCAAGACCTCGCCCCATTCCCCTTCCAGGGTCGTGCCCATGGGTCCCAGCCGGTAGGGCAGGCCGCTGTCGTCGATGATCTCCAGGGAGCGCTTGACGTAATCGCTGACGCTGGCCCCCTTGTCCGTGGGATACATGGAAAACTCGAGCAGGACCATCTTCGCACTCCCTCGGTTCGGGGCGGGCCCGTCACTTGAGCAACATCACCGACCGGGCGTCGCGCTGCGATCCGGCGCGCAGGTCGACCACGTAGGATCCGCTGGGCAGCGGCCGCCCGCCGTCGTCGCATCCGTCCCAGGCGAGCGCGTGATCGCCGGCCGGGAGCGGCCCGTCGCACAGCAGGCGCACCAGCGCGCCGCGCACGTCGTGGACGGCCAGGCGCACGTGCCGGGCGCCGGGCAGACCGAAGCGGATCGTCGTGCGTGGGTTGAAGGGATTCGGGCTCACGTCGTCGATCCGCAACGTGGCGAGCGGGTCGCCAGCGCCGGTGGCGGCCAGTCCGTCCAGCGCCGCGAAGGCGTTCGCCTTCACGCCGAGGGGCTGATCGAAGACGATCGCGTCGCCGGTTTCGACCAGGCGCTGGAGCACCTCGGCGGGCGTGAACCCGGGGCGCACCGACTTGATCAGGGCGCAGACGCCGGCCACGAGCGGGCAGGCCATGGACGTGCCGTCGCTGTACATGTACGGGTTCACGCCGTCCCAGCCGTAGCTGAGCATGAACAGCAGCTGCGTCAGGAAATCCCATTCGTAGTTGCTCTGCACCGTGGACCAGATCTGCTGGCCCGGCGCGGCGACGTCGACCCACGCTCCGTATGTCGAGAAGGACGCCCGCTGGTTGAGGGCGTCGGTGGCGCCGACGGAGATGACGCCGTCGAGGGCGGCGGGGTACATGGGCGTCGCGTCGTTGTTGTTGCCGGCGGCGGCCACGCAGACCACGCCGGCCGCTGTCGCATCGTCGACGAGCGCCTGCATGAAGCCGAAGTCCGCCAGCGACCCGCCGAAACTCATCGACACGACCGACGCGCCGTTGGCCACGGCGTACTGCATGGCCTCGGCCAGCCCCTCGGTGGTGATGTAGCCGTCGCTGTCGTTCACCTTCAGGCCCATCAGCCGGCAGCCCCAGCCGGCGCCGGCCACGCCGGTGGCGTTGTCGGTGGCGGCAGCCGCGATGCCGGCGCAATGCGTGCCGTGGAAGCCCACGTCGATGCCCGTTTCCAGATAGACCTCCGGCCGCGGGTCGTTGTCGTCGTTCCCCACGTCCCAGCCGTAGATGTCGTCGATCCAGCCGTTGCCGTCGTCGTCGATCCCGTTGCCCGGCGTCTCGCCGGGATTGATCCACATGGCGGCCTGCAGGTCGGGGTGGCTCCAGTCCACGCCGGTGTCGAGGACGGCGATGACCGCTGCGGGATCTCCGGTGGCGACGTCCCACGCTTCGGGCAGATCGATGTCCGCGTCGCCTGCGTGCTGGATGTGCCACTGGTTGGAGAGCATGGGATCGTTCGGCAGGACGCAGAGGTGCAGCACGTGATTCGGCGACGCCGCGCGCACGAGGCCCGCGGCGACGAGCTCGCGCGCCGCCGCGCGGGGGTCGAAACCGCCCAGTTCGCTGGTCAGCTTGAAGGAGGTCGCGAGGGCGCGGGTCGCGCACGGGGATACCGGGGCGGCCCTGAGCAGTCCGTGACGCGACAGCAACGCCTCCAGATCGGGGGCGGCGACCCGGAGCCGGCCGGCATCGTCGAGTGTCGGGATCGATCCCTGGTCGAACATCACCAGGATCTCGCCCGGTCGGAAGTCCGCGGGTTCGACCCCCGCCTGCGCCGCCGCGGCGGTGATCAGGACGAGGAACAGGATGCCTTGTCGCGTGAAGCGCTTCATGATGACCCCCTGATGAAAACGGCAACGTACTCGGCGGTGCGGGGGTCGGATTATATCACACATCAACGCATCTTCAACACGCCGCGAGCTCGGCCCAGACGGCCGCCAGGCGACGGTAGACGGCGGACCAGGCGAAGGGAGCCAACGCACCGGGGAGGGCGTCCGCCGGATCGCCCAGCGGGGGGCGCGCGAGGGCGTCGGCCAAGGCCGCGGTCAGGGCGGCGACGAAACCCGGCAGGTCTTCGCCTCGCGGCCGGTCCACGCCCTCCAGGCGGGGCGCGGGCACCAGGGCCATGGCCCCCGCGAACGGACCGGCGAGTTGATCCCGTATGCCCGGCAACTCCGTGCCCACCAGGCGGCAGCCGCAGGCCAGCGCCTCGGCCAGCACCAGGGGCACACCCTCGTAGAAGGACGGCAGGACGCAGACCGCGCAGCGGTTCATCAGCCTTGCGAGATCGGCCTGGGCGAGGATGCCGTGCAGCACGACCCGCGGCGACATGGTCTGCATGCGGGCGCGCAAGGCGTCGGCCTCGGCGCCCGCGCCGTCCCCCACCACGTGGAGCACGCAGTCCGGCCTGGACACCGCCAGTTCCGCCACAGCATCGAGCAGGCAAGTCAGTCCCTTGGACAGGCTGTACTTGCCAACGTACAGGATGTTGCCGGTGCGGACGGCCCCATCGTCCCAGCGGAAGATGTCTTCGCGATAGCCGGCACCCACCACCCTGAGGCGCGCCGGGGGCAGATCCAGCATCCGCGCCACCTGTGCGGCATGCCCCCGATGGAGCACGGCGATGATCTCGTTGCGGCGACAGCCGCGCCGCACCTCCTCTGCCAGGTGCGGACAGAGCGACATCTGCCGCAGGCCGGTGGCATGGCAGTGGCTGACCACGGGCGAAGCGGGAGCCAGGTCCTTGACCATGGCGCCGACCAGCCACAGGTGGTTGACGTGGATCACCTGCGGCCGCAGCTCGGCGATCGCGCGCGCGATGTGTTCGCGCCACGCGTTTCGATAGGCCGCGAGCTGGGCCGCGTCCATGGTGGAGAACACGGTGCTGCGATAGGGCATGACGTCACTCATGCCGGGCACCGGGAACGGCAGCTCGCCGGTCTCGAACCGCAGGGGACGGACCCGGTCCCGGTCCAGGCCCGCGACGGCGTATTCCGCGTCCGCCGGCACGCCTACCAGCGCGAGCTGCTCGACCCCGGCGGCGGCGGCGCAATGCGTCAGCGCGTCCAGGGTCACGCCGCTGCCGGTCAGCCCGGGGCGCTGGGTGAGAACATGCAGAACCCTCTCGACCATGTCTTCCTTTCCGCGCGCGCGGCCGTGCGACCGGAACCTCCGGCCGGCGGCTGGCCACCGCTCACGATACCCAAGCGAAAGCATACTGCAACCGTGGGCATCCCGGCGCGTGTCCGCAACAGGATTTCCCGGCCAGCGCAGGCCAGCCATGGGTGGTGGAGCGACCGTTCATGTGTTATTGGTTGTCGGAACTTCGCCCGGAAGAAACCGGAGGTGACATGGCTCCCGCGAGCCTGAAGGAACGACTCACATCCCCATTCGTGACCAGGCGGCTGCCGGTCGGCGACGACCGGCGCGTCCTGCTCACTTTCGACGACGGGCCCACACCCGGCGTGACCGACGGCGTCCTGGCGCGGCTCGAAGACCACGGCGCGCACGCGATCTTCTTCGTCGTGGGCAGGCGCATCGAACGCGACGCGTCCCTGTTGCCGGACGTGTTGGCCTCGGGGCACGCCCTCGGCAACCATTCGACCCTGCATGACGACGCGCGCCTGCCCTCGCCCGTCGCCTACCATCGCGACGTGAGGCTCTGCCGCGACCTGATCGCGCGTGCGTCCGGCGCTCCCCCGCCGTTCTTCCGCGCCCCGGCGGGCAGACTGCATCCCGCGAGCCTGCTGGCCCCCCTGGTCCTGGGCATGAAGCACGTGCTGTGGTCCCTCGACAGCCGGGACTGGCGTTGCCGGGACGACGACGACGCGCGCGCCGTCGCCCGCGAGGTCCTGGATACCGTCTCCGACCGCGACATCATCCTGCTCCACGACTACGCCGGGTACATCCACGCCCTGCTGGACGTGCTCCTGCCCGGCCTCGCCGCGGCCGGCTATGACCTGGGGACGGGATTGTCCGCGCTCGGGACGGGAAGGGCACCCCGATCATGAGCCGGATCTCCGTCGTCGTGCTCACATACAAGCGCCGCGAAGCGGTGCTGGCGCTCCTGCGCGAGCTCGTCGAGTTGCGCGATCACGACCTCGAGGTGATCGTGGTGGACAACGGCAGCGAGGATGGCACGGCGGAAGCCGTCGCGGAGCGCCACCCCGCCGTCGAACTGATCGTACTGCGCGAGAATCGCGGCGTGGGGGCGCGCAACGAGGGGCTCGCCCTGGCGGGCGGCGGGATCGTCGTCACCCTCGACGACGACATGCGCGGTCTCGACGAGACCGACCTGCGCCGCCTGAGGACCGTCTTCACCGAACGTCCCCGTCTCGGCGCCCTGTGCTTCAAGGTCACCAGGCCGGATGCGGACGAGGTGCGCGACTGGGTCCACCACCGTCCGGTGGAGGACGCGGACGGGGCCTTCGACACCTACGAGATAACAGAGGGCGCCGTCGCCTACAGGGCTACGGCGCTGGCCGAGTCGGGATTCTATCGCGAGGATTTCTTCATCAGCCACGAGGGGCTCGAGCTCGCCTACAGGTTGCTGGACCGGGGCTGGGAGATCGCGTACGACGGCAGCCTCTCCGTCGAGCATCACCACGCCGCAGGCGGCCGCTCGAGCTGGCGACGCTATTACTACGACACGCGCAACCTCTTCTGGGTGGCCACGCTGCATCAACCGCTCGGCTACGCCGTACGTTACCTGGCGCTCGGCGCGACCGCCATGGGCTACTACGCGCTGAGGGACGGATTCCTGCCGACCTGGCTCAGAGCCGTGAGGGACGGCCTGCGGGGCATTTCCGGCCTGAGGCCCGAGCGCCGGACCTGGTCTGCGGGAACCCGCGCGTTCATCCGCGGCGTCGATGCCGGGCGCCCCGGCTTCCTGTATTTGGCCCGAAAAAGGATGCGACAAAAGGACTTCAGTTTGGAATAACACGGCCGATTGTGACCGTGTACCGACATGGACGCTACACGTCTGGAAATCGTGAAGCGCCGCTGGACATGAACTCAGGGGCGAATGTCGTTGACTAGGGAAGACCAGGACATGCCCGAGCTTTCGGTGATCGTGCCTGTGCGCAACGAAGCGCTGTACCTCGGCGTCATACTCGGGCAGTTGCTCGAGCAGTCGCTCGCACGCTCCCGTTTCGAGATCCTCGTGGTCGACGGCATGAGCACCGACAACACGCACGAGATCGTCACGGCCATCATGGACGAGCATCCCAACGTTCGTTTGCTGGACAATCCGGCCGGCTTGTCCGGATGCGCCCGCAACGTCGGGGTGGAGCATGCCCGCGCCCCCTACGTGCTCTTCGTCGACGGCCATTGCCACATCCGGAGCCGCGACATGCTTGCCGCGGTGCTGAAGGCCTTCGCGGACGGAGCCCTCTGCGTATCACGCCCACAGCCCCTGATCAGGGACGGCGTCTCCCGTTTCCAGGCCGCGACGGCCGCGGCGCGCACGTCCTGGCTGGGCCATCACACGGGTTCCCAGATCTACACGGCGGACGATCATCTCTGCTCCCCCCTGAGCGCCGGCTGCGGATACGCCCGCGATCTCTTCCGCGAACTGGGCGGCATCGACGAGACCTTCGACGCCGGCGAGGACCTCGAGTTCAACCTGCGCGTGCACCAACGCGGCATCTACGCGCACCATAGCCAGGATTTCGAGGTGGGATACTTCCCTCGCCGCTCATGCCTGGCCCTTTTCCGCCAGCTGTATCGCTACGGGAGCGGCCGCGCCCGCATGGCGCGCAAGCACCCACGGCAGTTCTCGCCTCTCTCGGTGGCCCTGATGCTGCTGGTGCTGTGGATCCTGCTGATGCCCCTGGTCGCGCCGTTCTGGAGTCCGGCCTGGAGGTTGTGGGCCGTGCCCACCCTGATCTACGCGATCCCGGTGGTAGCCCTCTCGGGATGGCTGTCCCTGCGTCGCGGCGTCAGCTGGCCTCTGACCATCGCTGCCTTCCTCGCCTCCCATTTCGGCGGCGGGCTCGGATACCTGTCCGGTCTCGTCGGGGGCCCCCAGTGGAGCCACAGCCCGGGTAGGGTCCTCAAGCCCACCGACGACGCCTCGGGCTCCAGATCCCGCGGCGCCTGATCCCACCCGTCCCCGGTTCTGCCCTCTCTTCTCGCGCCGCACGCCGACGTCAGCGGACGATCCAGTCGAGAACATCCGCTTTTTAACCTGTGATAAGTCACGGATGTAGCTGCCTCCCCGTATAACCAGTATAATAGACGAGTGTTGTTGTCTTTTTTCTGGATGGTGCAAGACCGGCGGCCAGTTCCACCACGGCCATGACTCAAAAAAAAACGGGGATGACAAGATGAGAGCAGAACTGAACACGAAGCGGCGCGCGGCCCTGGCCTTGTTGCTGGCCCTTTCGCTGCCTGCCACCGCGCTGGCCACGGGGCAGGTCGGCGAAACCGCCGCAGATTTCAGCCTCAACGCCGCACAGGGTGGTTCCTACACCTTCAGCGAACACGACGGCAAGGTGCGCTTCCTCTTCTTCTTCGGACATGGCTGAACCTCCTGTCGGGCGGCGGGTCCGTCCACGGAGACCATGGCCGACGATTACGCCGGCGCGGATTTCCAGGCCTTCGGGCTGGAGATGTGGGGAGGCAGTCTCTCCCAGACCAATGCTTTCCTGTCGGTGACCGGCATCACCTACCCCGCCTTGATGCAGGCCGCCGCGGCTGGCGCCGGCGGGAACTACGCTTGCACCTACGACGACTTCTTCGTCGTCGGCGGTGACGGTTTGATCACCTGGCGGCGGCACGGCTGGCACAACGCCCAGTGCCGCGCCGCCGTCGATGCGGCGCTGGCCAACCTGACCACCCCGGCGGAGGATCTGCCGGAGCGCGACGGTTTCCGTCTGCACGCGGCCTACCCCAACCCGTTCAATCCCGCGACGACGCTCGCCTATTCGATCACCGGCGAGGGCGATGCTCCCGTCGACCTGAGGATCACCGACGTGCGCGGACGCACCGTGCGCACGCTGTTCAGCGGGCGGCAGGCCCCGGGCGAAGATCACCGGGTGCGCTGGGACGGCATGGACGATGCCGGACGCCCCGCGCACAGCGGCATGTACCTGGTCAACCTCACCGTCCGGGACGAGAACCAGTCGAGATTCATCACACTGTTGAAGTAGGAGCCTGGCGATGATCAAAGCCGACATCCGGAACCGGGCGGGGCGTCGCGGAAGTCGCTCCGCTATCGGACGTGCGCTGGTCGCCGCGTTGATGGCGGCCGCCCTGCTCGCGCCGCCCGCCGCCGCCGGCGAGGATCTGGGCGCCGCGCCCGGCTTCACGCTCGAGACCCCTGGCGGCGAGATGATGTCCCTCGACGACGCGCTGGCGAAGGGCCCCGTCATCCTGGACTTCTGGGCGACCTGGTGCGGGCCGTGCCGCAAGGCGCTGCCGCACCTGCAGGCGCTCTACGAGGAGCACGAGGGCGACGGCCTGACCGTCATCGCCGTCTCCACCGACGAGCCCCGGAATCGTCCCAAGATCACGGCCACGGTGCGCTCGCTGGGCCTGACCTTTCCCGTGCTGATAGACGGCGACAAGGAGGTCGCCCGTCTCTACCGGGTCGACGCGGTGCCGACCACCTTCGTCATCTCGCCGGCCGGGCGCGTGACTGCCTACCATCGCGGCTATCGCGAGGGGGACGAGAAACAGCTCGCCCGCGAGGTCCGCGAACTCCTGGCCTCCGGACGGGTGACGCCATGAATCTACCCGGCCGGGCGCGCCCCGGCTCGACGCCGCTGCTGGCCGCCCTGGCGGCGTGCGCGGTCGCGGCCTTCGCACCGGCGG
>JAHIYU010000052.1 GCA_018814885.1 bacterium
CGTCCCCACCAACGGGTTCGAGTTCGACGCCCTCAACAACTGGTGGGGCCACGCCACCGGCCCGTATCACGACCCCCTCAATACGGCCGGCCAGGGGAACCGCGTGAGCGATTACGTGCTCTTCGAGCCCTGGTCCGGTGCCGCCGCCGTGGCCGCGCTGCCCGCGACGAGCGGGCCGATCAACTGCGGCGAGACCGTGACCCTGAACGTCCACTACACTTCCGACGCCATGACGCCCGAGCTGCGCGGCTTCACCATCACGGTGGGCTGCTCGGCCGAGCTGACCTTCGGCGCCGGCGACATCGACGACCTGGACGTCTTCGGCGGCTTCGGCGCCGACTACTTCGACGTCATCGACAACCTCGACGGCACCTTCACCGTCGACAGCGCCATCCTGGGCGGATCGACGGGCTTGGCCGCCGAGGCCGACCTGTTCCGGCTCACCTTCCACCCCGTTAGCGACGGCGCCGGCACGGTGACGCTGTCCGACGTGACACTGCGCGACCTGCTCAACGGCGACATCGGCGCCTTGGTGAGCGGCGCGACCATCACCGTCGACTGCACAGCTCCACCGGGCGTTACCGACCTGACTTCTGCACCCGGGCACGAGAAGGTCAACCTCGACTGGACCATGGCCGACGCCTCGGACGTGGACCACTACGAGATCTGGCGCGCCGTGTGGAACCTGGGTGCGGGCTCCGAGACCGTCTCGGCCTACCCCGAGTACGACGACGACAACCCGACCGAACCCGTGTGGCCCTTCGACCACGCCGCGGCCGTCGCCAGCCTCGAATGGACGCTGATCGACGACACGGTGGTCGGCACCGCCGTCGGCTTCGTCGACGGCCACGCCCCGCGCGGGATCTACTACTACGAGGTCTATGCCGTGGACTCCGTCGACAACATAGGCCCTGGCGCGGGTCCCCTGAACCGGGCCACCAACTACTGGCTCGGCGACGTGGACACGCCCTACGACGGAGACGTGGACGTTCTCGACATCGACGAGCTCGCCGCAACATACGGCTGGGGCACCGGCGATGGAGGCTACAACAACGAAGTCGACGTGGGTCCCACCGACGACACCAGCGGCTTCGGCATCCCCGAGACCGACAGCGAGGTCGACTTCGAGGACCTGATGGTCTTCGCCCTGAACTTCGGGAACGTGTCGCCGCGCCTGCCGGCCGGCGGGACGCCGACACCGGTTCTGGTGTGGCAACGGATCGACGCCACGACCTGGGCGCTGGTGTTGGCCGAGCCCTGCGCCGACCTCAAGGGCGTGCACCTGAGGGCGCCCCTGCCCGACGGCGTGACTTGCGAAGTGTCGGTCGGCGACTTGCTGGCCGAACAGTCCGGGCCGGGCTTCGCGGCCAACGCGCCCGACCGCGGACTCGACGCCGGCGTGGCCCTGCTGGGCCGCGGCACCTCGATCTGCGGCCAGGGCGAGCTGGTGCGCGTGAGCTTCAGCCGGGACGTCCAGCTCGCTCCGCGGGTGACGGCCCGCGACGGGAGCAACGGCGATCTTGAGGTGAGCTTGACCACCGAGGCCGAGGCCCTCACGCCGCTGCGGTTCGCCGCGCGTCAGAACTTCCCCAACCCCTTCAATCCCAAGACCACCATCGCCTTCGATCTTCCCGAGGGGCGCGAGGTCCGCGTGGCCGTCTACGCCGTGGACGGTTCGCTGGTCAGGATGCTGGTCGACGGCGCGCTGCCGGCCGGTTCGCACGAGGTCGTCTGGGACGGCCGCGACGACCGCCGCCAGGATGTCGCTTCGGGAGCCTACTTCTACCGCATCGACGCGGGGACCGACTCCCAGGTCCACAAGATGATGCTGATGAAGTAGACACAACCGCCAAGGGCCCCGGCCTCGTGCCGGGGCCCCGTCCCACAGCGGGGAGGGAGCCCCGTCTCACATCATGACGGAGCACCATGTCCATCGAGAGGGAGAGACACATGAGAACCCTTACAGCACTGGCCTTGCTGCTGGTCGCGGCCGGCGCCATGGCCGGCGGACCGGCCCTCACGCCGACCGAAGGCGTGCCGCTCGGCGAACGCGGGATCATCCCGGCGCAGGCGAAGGCCTTCGGCGATCCGACCGACTTCCGGGCGTCGCTGCTGGCCGGCGCCGACTATCTCGTCTACATGCAGGCCGACATCGCCGAGGACGTGGACAACGCCGGCAACGGCCTCGTCGACACCGATCCCGACGACGGCGGCTGGGACTGGATAACGATGGCCTTCGAGCACAGCGCCGACGCAAGCCCGCCCAACATCTACGGGGCGACGGTACAGGGCATCTACAAGGCTTATCTCGTCGAGCCGAAGGCCTCGTACTTCACGGCCATGAAGGACGCCGCGGACTACATCGTGACGGTCGGGCCCACGCAGATCCGTTCGGGCCCCGACGTGACCTTCCTGCTGAACTTCGCGAACCTGCCGGACTGCCCCGACCCCGCCTACTACCGGACCGGCGCGCAGACCATCTGGGACCGCCACCTCACTGTTTACGGCTCCATGGAGGCCCTCGCCGTGGCCATCCGCAACGGGCGCTACGGACAGGGCTACAGCAACGGCATCATCCCCTGGGACATCTCGGCCTGGGTCGTGGCGGCCATGGAGATGCACGCCGCCTTCCCCACGGGCGGTCACGACATCGAGGCCGTGGCCGTGGCCGAGGTCATCTACCTGGACAGCTTCGCCTTGATTCCCGGCTACTTCGACGTCTACGGGGTCAACATGGACAGCGATCCCGCCTGGAGCACATCGATCTATTGGTGGTACACCCTCGGCGTGACCGGCATCATCGACGCCTTCGCGACCGCGGACGTGCACACCGACGAGCTGCCCGGGCTGCAGGCCGTGCTGCTGGACTGCCAGTACGCCGACGGCGCCTTCAGCGACCAGTACGGCGCCACCGCGGAGATCGACCGCGACTGGCAGACCTCCGGCTACGCCCTGATGTCGCTGGTGAGCCACCTGCCCTCGACACCGACCACGCAGGACGCCGCCTACCGCAGCGGCGTGTGGCTGGCCGCCACACAGGACCCCTCCGGCGGCTGGGTCTACTCGGACGGCTATCACCTGCCCGAGGTCGGCGGCGAGGCGGCCGCCGGCGTGGCCATGTCCTGGGCTGCCGCAGGCGCCGCCGTCACGGCGGCCGCAAGCGGCCCCGACCCGGTCCAGTGCGGCCAGCCCAAGACCGTGACCTTCACCTACGAACCCGGCGACGCCACGCCCGGCCTGCGCGGCTACGAGCTGGTCATCGAGGTGACCGGTCCGGTGAGCTTCGACTACATCACCGACTTCGACGAAGCCGGAGGCCTGCTGTCGGTAGGCGACCCAACCGTCTTCTACGTGTTCGACGAGGGCGGCGGGATCTACTCCGTCAACGGCTCGATCCTGGGCACAACCGCGGGCCTGAGCGCGCCCGGAGACCTCTTCACCCTCGACCTGCTCACCACCGGCGACGGCGTCGTGGACGTGTCGGTGGTCTCCTACCGCATGCGCGATCCCGACAACGTGGACATCTTCGCCGACGTGAGCGGCGTCTCCTTCACGGTGGATTGCACCGCGCCGCCGGCCGTGGACGACCTGACCTCCGCGCCCGGCCACGAGAAGGTTACCCTCGACTGGAGCATGCCCGACGCCTCTGACGTTGACCACTACGAGATCTGGCGCGCCGTCTGGAACCTGGGTGCGGGATTCGAGACCGTCTCGGCCTACCCCGAGTACGACGACGACAACCCGCTCGAGCCGGTCTGGCCCGCGGATCACGCCGCGGCCGACGCCAGCCTCGAGTGGGAGATGATCGACGACACGGTGCCCGGCACAGCCGTCGGCTACGTCGACAGCTACGCGCCGCGCGGGATCTACTACTACGAAGTCTACGCCGTGGATGCCGCCGACAACATCGGTCCCGGCGCAGGTCCCATGAACCGGGCCACCAACTACTGGCTCGGCGACATCGACCCCCCCTTGGTCTATGACGGCGACGTCGACGTGCCGGACATCGATGAGCTCGGTGCGACCTTCGGCTACGACCCCTCTGACGGCGGTTACAACAACCACGCCGACGTCGGTCCCACCGACGACGCCAGCGGCTTCGGGATCCCCGACACCGACAACGTGATCGACTTCGAGGACCTGATGATCTTCGCCATGAACTACGACAACGTGGTGCCGCGCCTGCCCTCGGGTGGCACGACAACCGCGGTCCTGGCCTGGGTGCGCGTGGACGCGACAGCCTGGGCGCTCGAGCTTGTCGAACCCTGCGCAAACCTCAGAGGGTTGCGTCTCCGTGCAAGCCTTCCCGAGGGAGTGGCTTGTGATGTGAGCGCGGGTGAGCTGCTCGGCGCCCAGGTGACGCCGTCCTTCGTGGCCAACATCGGCACCCACGGTCTGGACGCCAGCCTGGCCCTGATGGGACGTGGCTGCGCCATCATCGGCGAAGGTGAATTGCTGCGCGTGACCTTCAACGCCGACGTGGAGGTCGAACCGGTGATCACCGCGCGTCGCAGCGACAACGCCGAGGTGCGGGTCAACATGAGCACCGGCACGGGCTCGCAGACGCCCGACAGGTTCTCCGCCGCACAGAACTACCCCAACCCCTTCAACCCCAAAACGACCATCGCCTTCGAGCTGCCCGACACGCGGCCGGTGCGACTGAGCATCTACGCGGTCGACGGCAGTCTCGTCAGGACGCTCGTCGACGGCGAGATGTCGCCCGGCGCGCACGAGGTCGACTGGGACGGTCTGGACGCCGCGCGACAGCGCGTGGCGACGGGCACCTACTTCTACCGTCTCGAAGCGGGTCGAGATATCGAGATCCGCAAGATGACGCTCGTGAAGTAGGATCCGATCAAGTCATCGTCCATCCGGGTCCCGGCCTGGCGCCGGGACCCGGGGAAAGCAGGAGCCACCGTGAAACCAACCGCTCGTGCGATCATTCCCCTGTTGCTCGTGCTCGCGGCAGCGGCCCCCTCGCGCGCGGTCGACTTGCGCTGGGAGCCTCGCTGGCAATCGATCGCGCCAGGCGCGGATGGCAGCGTCGCCGTGATCATGGACGACCCTCTGGACATCCGCACGATCGAGGTGTGGATCGCATACGATCCGTCCGTGGTCACGGGCATCACCTCCACGCCGGGTTCGATCTACGACGGCGTGGGGTGCTTCCTGTGGGAGGATTACGAGGAGGAAGCGCCGGGGCTCTTCCACGCCTACGTGGTGATCATAGGCGGCGCGTGCTACGCCACCGGCCCCGGCGAGCTGCTGGTCTGGCACTTCACGGCCGACCAGCAGACCGGCGCGACCGACCTGGCCACCGTCGAAGTCTACCTCTCCGACCCCCAGGCCGACCCCATACCCGACCTCGCGCTTGGCTCCGCGACCATCGCCTTGAGCGACCCCGCCACTGGCGCCACACCCGTCCGCCCCGGCACCTCGCTGCGGCTGGCACCGAATCCTTTCAATCCGCGCACGCGGCTGATCGCCAGCTCGCCGGTCGCCTGTACCGCCCGCCTCGAAGCCCACGATGCCGCCGGGCGCAGCCTGGGCACCGTCTGGTTCGGCGCGATCGGCCCCGTCCCCACCGCCCTGGAATGGCGCGGCGAGGACGCGGCGGGGCGACCTCTGCCCTCCGGATCGTACCTGTTCAGCCTCGCGACACCCGGCAAACCGCTTCTCGTCGTCCGCGGATTGCTGCTTCGTTGATCTGGCGCCACAAGAACGTTGACGTCTTGGCAGCGCGGCACGTAATGTGCTACAGTCCCGGGGAGGAATTGTGTATCCGCGTGTTTCACGCACTTTTCGTGCATTGCCGGAGGGATGGACGTGATGAAGCGATTTAATGCGATACTGATGCTGCTGGCCCTGTCCGCCATCGCCATCTTCGCCCTTGGCGGGTGCAGCGACGACGCCGTGACGCCGCACGACAACCCCGAGATCACGGCCGAGGACGCCGCCTACCAGGGCGCCGCCGTGACCGTGGCCATGGTCCAGGTGCTCGAGGAGCTCTCCGACAAGGCCGTGGCCTCGGAGCGCTTCGTCGCCGAGGATTACGTCTACGGCTCCTTCTGGGAGGACAGCGATCCCGACCGCGTCTACACCGACAGCGAACACTTCCTGACCGTCGACTTCGACGGTCCGCCGCAGGACGACGACAGCAACGCCGAGGTTACCTTCGACGTCACGGCCGCCACCGGCCTGGCCAACGGCACCGGCGCCCTGGACATCGGCGGCGTCGACATAACCTTCACGGTGAACGACGTGCTGCTCGACACGGGCAACTACCCGGTGGGCGGCCAGATGATCGTCTCCACGAGCGGCCACACCGCGACGATCGAGTTCTTCCCCGGCCACACCGCCACGGTGACCGTGGGCGCCGAAGTCTGGAACATCGATCTGGACGACGGGGACATCACGCCCGCCTAGGCGGCGATCCGTGAACGAAACAGGGGCGGGACCGCGTGGTCCCGCCCCTCTCTGTTCCCGTCCGCGCGAACTAGAACCCGAACATCAGGCCGCCCGAGAAGGAGGTCAGGTCGCCCAGTCCGATCTCGCCGTTGATCTTCAGCCCCAGGTTGAGGGTGGCGCCGATGGTCATGCGGTTCTTCTGGACGCCGTCCAGGGAGAAGGCGATCTCCTCGCCGGTCCCGCTGTAGGTGTAGGTGACGTCCATGCTGGACGACTCCCGGGACAGGCCGCCGTACGCGGTCAGCATGGAGAACTCCTTGCTGGCGACGACGTAGAGGCTCCTGGCGTCGGTCGCGACGTAGTCGCCCACGTCCAGGCTCTGGTTGAAGAAGCCGACCTTGACGTCGACCGGCAGGGTGGGCAGCCAGTAGTTGGCGCTCGCCGCGAGGCCGATGCCCCACAGCTTGACCTTCACGCCGCTCTGGATCTCGATGTCGGGCAGCCAGCGCAGGGTGGCCTCCATGCCCATGATGCCGCCGACCGAGGCCTGGGGCATGGCCAGGGGCACGAACTTCGATTCGACCAGACCGGTCAGGTCGGACAGATCCTCGACGTGGACGGGCAGGCCGTGGTACAGGACCGTCATCCGGCCGCCCTCGTCCTCGCTGCCGAAGACGGTGGGGCCGGACATGACCACCACCCCGTCCTCGCCGTAGCCCTCCTCGCCCGGATTGACGCCGTAGTCCTCGTTGATCGTGATGTTCCGGACCACGCGGAAGGTCTGGTCCTCGTCGCTCAACTTGGTGCCCATGACCTTCAGGCCGAGGGAGATCGTGACCGTCGTGCCGGGTATGAAGGCGGTGTGGTAGAGGGCGCTGTTCTGGTTGATGCCGAAGCCGGTGACCAGGGGCGCCAGGTAGCCCTCGGCGTACGCGCCGCTCATGTCCTCCAGGAGTTGCTCCAGATCGTTCCCGTCCTGCGCCTGGGCCAGACCGGTCCAGTTCGACAGCGCCAGGACCACCAGGGCCATGGCGATCCCGTTCATCCCCCAAATTTTCTTCGCACTCATGCGTATCCTCCCAGGCATGTGGTTGACAGACCTGGGACGGACCGTAGCACAATCACTGCCGGATGGACAACAGATTACGAAGGAGCCCGCAAGGCTAGGCGCCGGCGTTCATGCGCCGGGATTCGCCTGCCCGATCCTGCAGGAACGCGCCCCACTGGTGCAGGGCCAGGTCCGAGACCAGCCAGGGCTCGGTGGCGTCGTCGAGGGCGCGGACGATGACGCCCGGTTCCGTCAGGCCCTCTCGTTCGCGGCGGTGACGGGAGACGCCCGGCATCAGGGCGCAGATGGTGACGTAGAGCTTGAGCGCCTCCGGCGTCCAGGTGATCCGGGTCTCCTGGTGGCTGGCGTCCACACGGGCGCCGTAGCGCAACAGGTCCGCCACCTGGGTCGCACGCAACGGTCCGATGGACCAGGGCCTTGCCGACAGGGCGTGCAGGCGTATGAAACCGTGCTTGCGGTAGGTGACGAGGACCGGATATCCGTCCGCGGTCCGCATGTCACCGAGCAGGCTCACCGACCGCAGGCCCTCGGTGGACCCGGCCGGCAGCACCGAGAGCACGCGCTGCACGTCGCGCTTGGAGAGCGGATGATGCGACGGCGGGTCCACGGGCGTGACGATCACGCGCGCGGGTCTCGCCGTCGGATGGAGCCCGGCGTTCCGTCCGGCGCCGAGCCTGCGGTTCGCGCGGGGCGCGTTCCCGGAGAACGAGTGCATGCTCATCGTCTCCTCCTTCCCCCCCGGCCGCGGCACGCGGCGCGCCGCAACCGATTCCACCTGGCCGATCGCCGATACGACGAAGCGTCGCTTCCGGGTCTCCGGCACGGTGCAGGGAACTGCTGAGCTGTGCTTGTAATCGCCGGTGTCGGGATCAACCCCAAGCCCGGATCGCTCGCAAGGGAACGAGCCGGGTGTAACCCGTCCAGCCGAGCGGGAGGCGGCTCGGGCTTCCAAGACGGCGTGTGAGCGCAGGTGGTCGCCGCTCTCCCGTTCTCAGTATACCGACAACGCGCCGCGGGAGCAAATGCGGTGCGCTATACTCCAGTATCTGGGCCGTGCATCTCGGGGGTCGCGATCGATAGCAGCTAGGATGGGGCGCTGCCATGATGTGTGCGACGCCCGATGCTGAACACACGATATCACAATCCGGCAGCCAGGGGAAGCCTCTCTTTGGACATATCAAAATTTGATGGATCGACGTGCCCGCTCCAGCAGGGGCGCAACGGTTCTCGAATGCACGGAATCTGCCGCTGCGCGCTCCAGGGCGGCGATCGCCTCCGCCGCGCGGCCGGTCTCCAGGGCGGACCAGCCGAGCATCAGCTGAACCCGCCCGGAGCCGGGATCGAGGGCGGCGCTCTCGCGGTAGGCGGCGTATGCCCGCTCCTGATCGTCCTGCATGACGCGCAGGTCGCCCAGCAGGGACCAGAGCCGCGGCGACGGGAAGCGCGCGAGCCCCCGGTCCAGGACCTCGGCCGCCCGGCGCTCGTCGCGAGCGGCCAGCCACGCCGAGGAGAGCCGCTCGTAGTCGTCGACGCCGGCGGAGTCGCCGAGGGCGGCCTCGTAGTACCGGCCGGACAGCGTCGGCACGTTCAGGAAGAAGTACAGATCGCCGAGCGTCAGGGCCTCCGCGCGGCCGAGGGGGCGCAGGTAGCCGGCGACGGTCAACGCCACGGCGGCCTCCGCGTTCTCGCCGGCCAGGGCATGAACCTGGTAGGACGTGGTCCAGGAGGCGTGATCGTCGGGGAAGCGGGCGCACAGGGTGTCGGCCGCCGCCGCCGCCAGGCCGGCGTTCCCGGCTGCGATGGCCGCGGCCGCCAGATCCCGGCACCATGCCGCGCGAGGCGGCCCGTAGGCGCCGCCGACGAGTTCCCGCAACAGGGACACGGCCTCGCCGGGACGTTCGTCCAGCACATCGGCCACCGCGGCGTAGTGCAACCACTCGGGATCCGGATCGGGGTCCAGCCGGAACCCCTGCACGAACCCCTCCGCGGCCAGACCGTACTGCTCCAGCGCGTAGGCGGTCTGCGCGGAGGCCAGCCAGGCGGCGGCGAAGTCCGGACGCAGACGCGTCGCGGCGCGCTGCTCGGCCAGGGCCTCCTCGTCCCGCCCGGCGCGATAGAGACAGTCGCCGCACAGGTGACGCAGCAGGTGATGGTCCTGGTCCGGGTGCTCCGCCAGATGATCGGCCAGCTTGCCGGCGGCGGCGGCGGGTTCGCCGCTGTCGCGCAGTTCGCGGGCCGCGAACAGGACCCGGCGCGCACGGCCGGACATGCGCGACACGTCGCCCAGTTCGCGTTGCAGGGCCTCCCGCTCATCGTGGTCCGGGACCGGCAACGCCAGGGCGGCGCCGGCGGCGGTCAGCACCAGAAGAAGCGTGAGCGGGCGCTGCGCCTTCACGGCCGCAACTCGAATCGCACGGTGGTCGCCATCCAGGACGCCACCGGTTGGCCGTCGATCAGACCGGGGCTGAAGCGCCAGCTCGGGATGATCTGCAGGACGCTCTCCTCGAAGAGGCCCGCCGGCTCCGCCTCGAGCACCTGCACCTGGCTGGCCTGGCCCTCCGGCGACACCAGGAACCTGACGCGCACGTGGCCCTCGATCTCGCGCTGGCGCGCGCGGTAGGGATAGACGGGCGGGATGCGCGCCACGACCCGGGGCGGCTGATCCAGGTCCGCGGCGTCGAAGACGAACGCGCCGTCCAGGGCGTCCAGGTTCAAACCCTCGAGGTCGATGGCGACCGCCGGTCCCGCCAGGGGCGCCGGCGGCGACATCTCCGGCCGCCACTGGTCGGGACGGAACTCGGGCTGTTCCCGTTCGGGAGGCTTCTCCACCTCGCGGACCTTCTCCGGCGCGGGCGGCGCCGGCGGCGCGACGGTCACCAGGTTGACGGCGACCGGCTCGGTCATGTCCATCTGCAGGGGCCGCTCCCGCGTGAGCAGCGCCGCCACGCCGATCAGCGCCAGGTTCACGAGCACGGCCAGGACGACGGCCCGCAGCAGCCGGCCGGGCAGGAGTCGACGCGACGCGGCCGCCGCCGTCATCGGTCCGCCCCCGCGCCGCGCCGGGCCGCCAGGCTCACGTTGGCGGCGCCGGCGAGACGGCACTGGTCCATGAGCTGCACCACGTCGCCGGTCCGGCTGTCCTTGTCGGCGACGACCACCACGCCGCTCTCGGGGTCCTCGGCCAGGGCGCGCTCCACGTGCGCGCGGACGCTGCGCAGGTCGATGCGCCGTCCCTCGAACCACACCTCGCCCTCCGGCGTGAGGCCGAGCATGATGTTGCCGCGCTCCTTGACCTCGGCGGTGGCGGCGGTCGAACGCTGGACGTCGATGCCCGCCTCCTTCACGAAGCTGGTGGTGACCACGAAGAAGATCAGCAGCAGGAACACCATGTCGATCAGGGGGCCCATGTTGATGTCGACCCGCTCGCCGCCGCCGCGCAGGGTCCTGCGTACGTCGATCATGTCGCCTCGCCTCCCGCATCGACGGGGCGTCCGACGTGTCGCGCCAGGACGGCGGCGGCCTCGTCCAGCAGCATCTCCAGGCGGCGGGCGCGCCGCGCGAGCATCGCGGCCAGCAACAGGCCGGGAATGGCCACCAGCAGGCCGGACTGGGTCGTGACCAGGGCCACGGAGATGCCACCGGCCATGGCCCGCGCGTTGCCGGTGCCGAACTGGGCGATCACGTCGAAGGTCTCGATCATGCCGGTCACCGTGCCGAGCAGTCCCAGCAGCGGCGCCACCGCCGCCAGCACGGCGATGACCGCCAGGGAGCGCCGCAGCTGAGGCCGCAGGCGACGGGCGCAGACGCGCAGCAGCTCGGCGTCCGGCCCGGGACGGCCGGAACGCTCGCGGCGGAACGCTTTCACCAGCGTCGCGCGCAGACCGCCCCCCGCGGGGACGCCCTCGCGCGCGTCCTTCACCAGGTCGACCGCCCGCGCGAGTGTGATGTCCTCGCGGCCCAGTCCCCGCAGGACCAGCCAGCGGTCTGCGATCAGGGTCCACATGGCGAGCGAACACGCCCCCAGCGGGATCATGATCCAGCCGCCCTGGGACAGGTATTCGGTGATGTCGCGGATCAGTTCCACGGCTCACGTCACCTTCATGACGAGGTTCGTCAGCGTCACGGCCTTCTCCTCGATATCGCCCACGATGTGCTCCACGCGGCGCGAGAGCAGCGTGTGCAGCAGCATGATGGGGATGGCCACGGCCAGGCCCAGCTCCGTGGTCACCAGGGCCTCGCTGATGCCGCCGGACATGAGGCGCGGATCGCCCGTACCGAAGAGGGTGATCACGCGGAAGGTGGTGATCATGCCGGTCACGGTGCCCAGCAACCCAAGCAGCGGCGCCACCGCGCCGAGGATCGACAGGACGGACAGGGCGCGCTCGAGCCGCGGCAGCTCGTGCAGGATGGACTCCTGCATGACGCTCTCGAGTGTCTCGCGCCCCTCGCCGCGCGCCGCCAGGCCCGCGCGCAGGACGTTCACCACCGGCCAGCCCTTGCCGCGATGGGTCTCGACCAGGGTCTCGCAGGCCCGCCAGTCGCCGCGGGCGGCCAGGTCGTGCACCTCGCTCATCAGGTCGGACGTGTTGCCGTGTACACGCCGCAGGAAGAGGAAACGCTCCACGACGATCACCAGCCCGGCCAGGGCGATGGCGAGGATGGGCCAGACCAGTGGCCCGCCGTCGCGGATCTGTTCCGCCAGGCCGTGGTCGCGACCAGCGTGGCGCAGGGCCGCGCCGCCGGAGATGTCCAGCGGCACCGTCTCGCTCTCGCCGCGCATGTAGCGCCGCAGGTCGCCGCCGATCCCGCGGGACGAGACGGCCGGCAGCGCCACGAACTCCTGCCCGTCCACCGACCAGCGCAGGAAGCCGCAGTCCTGTCCGTCGTCGTAGGCGGCCGTGAACTTGCCCAGGGTCAGCACGCGTCCCGTCACACGCTCGCCGTCGCGGCCGGTGAATTCCGTCTCGCGCAGGGCGACCTCGCCGCCGCCGCGCATCTCGTCGAAGAAGACGCCGGCCATGGCGGATATGTCGTCGATGTCGGGGAAGTAGCCCTCCTGCAGCAGGGGCGAGACGGCCGCCAGGCGGTCGGGGCGGCCGTCGGTCAGGAACGACTGGCGCAGCGTGGTCTCGAGATCGCGGGCGGCCACGCGCACGTTGCCGCTGATCTCCCGGAAGTCGAGCTCGTGTCGCGACCAGGACTCTTCCAGCCCGGCCAGCTCCGCGTCGAGCCCGACGCCGCGGCGCGCCAGCGCGTCGAGGCC
>JAHIYU010000053.1 GCA_018814885.1 bacterium
CGGCCTGCAGGCGCCCGGCGGCGTCCGCCGCCGTATCGCTGTCGTCGCCGGTGGCCACGACGACCTCCACGCGCCCCGACGGCACGCGCAGCGGGATGCGCCCGCGGATCTCGCCGGGCAGGTACGGGTTGGCGCGTTCCATGGCGTTGCGCGCCGCGCTCTTGGGGTAGGTGGACGAAAGGTGGCGGCCGTCGGCCGCGAAATCGTCCGCGCCGGACACGGCGACGGCCAGCCAGGGCGGATGGCGCTCGCCCTCGCCGCGGCTCGGCCGGTCCTCGCGCGCCACGCGCAGTACGCCCTCGCGCCACTCCACCAGGTATGCGGGCCGGGTCACCTTCCACAGGAAGCGCATGTCCACCCGCGGGAGGAACGCGAACGTGCCGGCCGGCACGCCCTCGTACAGGATGCGGAAGCCGTCGCTGCGGTCCAGCAGCGTGACGGTGGCGGTGACGGTCTCGCCCGACGGCAGGCGCCAGACGCGTTCCATCCGGTCTGGCCGTACCCGGGCCTCGTCGGCCGTGACCGCCGACAGCTCGGTGCCGTCCTCGAGACGCAGCGCCCAGCCGTCCAGGATCTCGTGCATGGCCACGTAGAAGCCGTGGTAGCTGCGCGTGGCTGGGCCGACCGCCTCGCCGCAGAGATGGGCGGCGCCCTTGTCCGTGAAGATGAATTCGCGGGGGTGGACGGGCGTGACGCCGATGGCGAGGTCCGCGAGGAGCGCGTCCGGCCCCGCGTCGGCGCGGCAAGCGGAAGCGCCGGCGACGAGCAGCAAGATCGAGAGGACGAATCTGTAGAGCATCGGAACCTCCGGCAGCGACGTGACTCGGACCGCTTGACACGATACAACACTCACGGAGCTTTACACGTCCAAAGTGAGGACATAATCTTGACCCGGGTTATCCAGCTTCGCCGCGATTGATACAGAGGCAAAGGACCTCCGCCTAGACATGCGTGACCGAATAAACGCCTTCCTGTTCCGCCTGCGCCCCGGCGTCTACGGCGCCGACCATTCCGCAATGGTGCCGATCGCCGCCGCGGTGGGCCTGCTGGGCGGCCTCTGCGCCGTGGGCTTCCGCGAATTCATCGCCTTCGTGCAGACCCAGACCTGGCGGGTGGACGCCTTCACGCTGGACGGCGTGCGCGCGCACCCCTGGTGGTGGATCGTGGCGGCGCCCGCCGCGGGCGGCCTGGTGGTCGGGCTGATCATCCGTCTCTTCGCACGCGAGGCCAAGGGCCACGGCGTGCCCGAGGTCATCGAGGCCGTGATGCTGCGCGGCGGACGCATCCGCCCCCGCGTGGTGATCGCCAAGATGATCGCCTCGGGCGTGTGCATCGGCACCGGCGGCTCGGTGGGCCGCGAGGGTCCCATCGTGCAGATCGGCGCGTCGCTGGGCTCGGCCATCGGCCAATGGCTGCACATGGGCGAGCGCCGGATCCGCACCCTGGTGGGCTGCGGCGCGGCGGCGGGGATCGCCGGCACCTTCAACGCTCCCATCGCCGGCGTGCTCTTCGCCGCGGAAGTCATCCTCGGCGACTTCGCACTGACGTCGCTCACGCCCATCGTCATCTCCTCGGTGGCCGCCACGGTGGTCTGCCACCACTTCCTGGGAAACGTGCCCGCCTTCGTCATCCCGGCCTACACGCTGGTCAGTCCCAACGAACTCTTCGCCTACGCGTTCCTGGGCATCGTGGCCGGCCTGGTGGCGCTGCTCTTCGTGCGCGTGCTCTACGGCATGGAGGACTTCTGGGACGGACCGCTGGGCCGCATCCCGGGGCCGGCCCGCGCCCTGCTGGGCGGCGCCGTCATCGGCGCCATCGCACTCAGGTATCCTGAGATCATGGGCGTCGGCTACGAGGCCATCGAGATGGCCCTGCGCGAGCAGCTGGTCTGGTCGACCCTGCTGATCCTGGCCGGCGTGAAGATCTTCGCCGTCTCGACGACGATCGGTTCGGGCGGTTCGGGCGGCGTGTTCGCGCCGTCTCTATTCATCGGCTCGATGCTGGGCGGCTCGGTGGGCGGCGCCGTGCACACGTTCTGGCCCGCGCTCACCGCCACGCCGGGCGCCTACGCCCTGGTGGGCATGGGGGCCGTGGTGGCGGCCACCACCCACGCGCCGATCACCGCGTTCATGATCATCTTCGAGCTCACCAGCGACTACAAGATCATCCTGCCGTTGATGATCACCTGCGTCCTGGCCACCCTGATCGCCACGCGGCTGAGCGACGCGTCAATCTACTCCATGAAGCTCATCCGGCGCGGCATCGACATGTACCGGGGCAAGAGCCTGAACGTCCTGCACCACTTGAAGGTCCGGGACGTGATGCGCGAGCCGGGCACAACCGTATCCCCCGACACCCACCTGCTGTCGTTACTGTCGGTGTTCATGACCAATCCCACGGACACGTTCTTCGTCGTGGACGGGACGGGGAGACTGCTCGGCGTGATCAACATCGACGACCTGCGCCCCCTGATGCAGGATCCGGAAACGCTGGATTCGGTGCTGATCGCCTACGACATCATGCGCGAGCGCGAGTTCCCCGCCGTGGGCCCCGAAGACGGCCTGGACGAGGTGATGCGGCAGCTCGGCCGCTACCGCTTCGCCGTGCCCGTCCTGGCGGAGGGCCGGCTGGTGGGCACGATCTGGCCCGAGGACGTGATCAACCGCTACAACGCCGAGGTCTTCAAACGGGACATGGCCACGAGCATGGCCACCTCGGTGGAGAACACCGGCCGCTTCACCAAGCTGCCCGGCGTGTCCGGACTGAGCATCGCCGAGATACCCGTGCCCGCGGCATTTGTCGGCCGCAGCTGCGCCGAGCTCGACATCCGCAACCGCCTGGGCGTGACGCTGCTGCTGGTCAAACGGCGCGAAGGCGACGACCACGCCATAGCCGAGCGCATCCCCGACGCCGAGCTGGTCTTCGACGCCGGCGACATCGTGCTGGCGCTCGGACCGCCCGAACGCCTGCGCAGACTGGAGAACATGCTATGAGCGATTCCGGAGCCCGGCTCATCCTCGGCCCCATGCGCGTGCCTTTCCTGATGCTGGCGATCGTATGCGTCCTGCTCGGCGTGGCCACGGCCCACCACGCGGGCGCGGAGCTGAAGGCCCTGCACCTGGCCCTGGCGCTGCTCGGCGGCCTGGCGGCGCACGTGGCGGTCAACGCCTTGAACGAGTACGACGACTTCCGCAGCGGCCTGGACGCGCGCACCACGCGCACGTCCTTCAGCGGCGGCAGCGGCGTGCTGCCCGCCAACCCGGACAAGGCGCGCTACGGGCTGGCGGTCGGGCTGTCGGGTCTGGCGGTGACGGTCGCCGTCGGCGTCTTCTTCATCGCGGTGCGGGGCTGGGGAATCCTGCCCCTGGGGCTGCTGGGACTGCTGGTCGTGGTCGTGTACACGAAGTGGCTCACCCACAGCGTGCTGCTGTGCCTGCTGGCCCCCGGCGCGGGCTTCGGGCTGATGACCCTCGGCACGCATTACGTGCTGGCCGGCGACTACGCGCCGGTGGCGCTCTGGGCCACGCTCGTACCATTCTTCCTGGTCAGCAACCTGCTGCTGATCAACCAGCTGCCCGACATCGAGGCCGACGCCGCGGTGGGCCGCCGCCACCTGATGATCGTCCACGGCAGGCGAGCGGGGTTGACGGTCTACGGGCTGTTCCTCGTCGCCACCTACGCGAGCATAGCCGCCGGCTGGAGGGTCGACGCGCTGCCCGCGTGGTCCCTGATCGCGCTGGCCACGGTCGTGATCGCCGTGCCGACCTACCGGGGCGCGGAACGCCACGCCGAGGACATCCCCGCGTTGATCCCGTTCCTGGGGCGCAACGTGGTGCTGACGCTGGCGACGCCGGCGTTGCTGGCGATCGCGCTCTTCGTTTCCTGATCACCCGACGCGAGCAGCCCCGATCCACCCGGATCGGGGCCGCTTCATACCGAATGCGTGGGCCTGATGCGGTCGCTCACCGCATCGTGAAGGGCCGCGCCCGAACGCCCCGCGCAGCGCGAAGCGAGGCGCGGCGCCATCACGATTGCGGACTGTAGAGTAGGGCGCAGGCGCGGTGACCCGTAGGTCTTCCCTTGGCTGTGTCCGCCGTTTCCAGCTTCGTGCCCGTTTAGGGACGACCGTGGCTCCGTTTCCAGCACCCCCTCATCAAACCGTGCATGAGGTTTTCCCTC
>JAHIYU010000054.1 GCA_018814885.1 bacterium
CCGCGCGGCGGCGGGCGCCGCCAGCAACGCTCACGCGCACAGCAGGCCGAGCAGGCGGCCCGGCCACCCGACGAAGTCCCTGACGCGCGCCCGGGTCACCACGAGAAGCTCACCCCCATCAGGATCATGCGCGGATCCTCCACGTAGCTCGGGTTGACCCGGCCCTTGGCGTATTCCTCGGAATCCGTGGTGAGCAGCTCTCCCATGCCCTCGCCGTCGAGATACCAGTCCCCGTAGTCGAACTCCCATTCGGGGTTGTAGTCGCCCACCTTGTAGCCGTCGCCGGTCCAGCTGTTCACGCGCCGGTAGTCCCTGTGGTTGAAAAGGTTGCGGACCTCGACGAAGAAGGTCAGCCGCTGCCTGCGCGTCAGGTTCCAGAACTTGTTCAAACGCAGGTTGAGCATGCTCTTGGCCGGGCCCAGCCCCGAGTTGTAGTCGCCGTCGATGTAGTCGCCGTTGATCGGATTGTCGGGATCGGCGAAGGCGCGCGGCGTGTAGCGCTGGCCGGACTCGGCGCTGAAGAGCAGGTTGAGGCTCCAGTTTGGCGGCAGGGTCAGGCCGAGCAGGCGCGGCCGCTCCCTCTCGAAGACGGAGAAGTCCAGATTGACCGAGACCCGCCACGGCTTGTCCCAGAGCAGGGGCGTGCGCGCCAGGCCGCCGGCGTTGGTCGCCGTCGAGGAGCTGCCCTCGTAGACCGTCTCCAGGTAGCCCTGGTCGGCGTCGCTGTTGGTGCCCGTGCTGCTGGACAGTTCGAGGCTGGCCGAGCCGGAGAGGAAACGGGTCGTGCGCTTGATCACCGTGAGCTCGACGCCCAGGCTGCGCGCCGAGTCGCCGTTGAAGTAGCGCACCGGTTCGATGGTCACGGTGCCCTCGTCGTTGGGGTCGGGCGTGTCGGCGGCGCCGATGTCCACCGTGTTCATGCGCACCGACTTGGCGTAGCCGAAGATGTCGCGGTTGAAGAAGGTGACGCCCACGCTCCACAGGCCTGGGAACTCGTGCTGGATGCCCGTCTCGTACTCGACGGTGATCTTGGGGTCCAGGTTGGGATTGCCCAGCAGCTGGATCTCGCTGGCGGACTGGGCCTGCAGCTGCGGATAGACGTAGGCGTAGCGCGGCCACTGTGAGAAGTGGCCGTAATTGAAGAAGAACTTGTCCTTCTCGGTGACCGGGAAACTCACGCCGAGGCGCGGCGAGACGCGCATCTTCCAGCTGCGCAGCCAGAACTCCACCGTGTTGTCGTAGAACTCGTCCTTCATCTCCGGCGTGATGAAGAGGTACTCCGAGTTGTGATCCATCACGTGTTCTACTTCCCTGCCGGGCGCCCAGGCGTCCAGGCGCAGGCCGGCGTTCACGACCATGCCCCGGTAGTTGACCGTGTCCTGGAAGTAGACCGCCCCCTCGATGGGATGCACCTTGAAGATGTCCTCGTTGAAGGCCAGCTTGCCCGAGGGCGGGATCCGGAGGTTCGTCTGCAGGTCGATCAGCTGCATCTCGGTGATCGAGAACTCCAGGCCCGTCTTGAGCTGGTTGGTCTCGCTGGCGACCCAGGCGTAGGAGCTCTTGAGCGTCCAGGACTCGGAGTAGTGGTCGTGCCAGCGGTCGCTGCTGCCCAGGGCCAGGCCGCTGGGCGAAGGCGGCGAGTCGTACTCGGGGTAGGTGGTGAATTCGTCGTTGCCGATCAGGTTGGCGTGCATGCGGCTGAAGTTGCGGCCCAGGCTTATCTCGAAGAAGTCCTTCTCGCCGACCACCCAGCGGTAGTAGAGCTGGTTGAGGATGTTCTCGTTGGTGAAGACCAGGGCGTTGTCCAGGCTGTCCATGAACGGGCGCGGATAGCCCTCGCCCGGCAGCCGGAAGCCCTGGCTGACCGCCATCTGGCGGGTGGCGTTGAAGCTGATCTTGTGGCGCGGATCGACGTTCCACGTCCACTTGGCCAGTCCGTTCCAGTCGTTCTGCTGACGGGGCGACATCCAGTCGACGTCGTAGAGCGGCGTCTCGAGCCGCTTGGTGCGCGAGTAGATGGGCAGGTACCCGTCGCGGACGTCCATCGAGCCGCTCAGCAGCAGGTACTGGGTGCCCGGCAGGCCGAGGCCGATGGCGTCCAGGGCGTCGCTGAGGGGGTCCGGCCCGGAGAGCGACATCTTCACGACGTCTATGTTCTGGGCCTTGTCGAAGGCGTCCAGCTCGTGATAGTCGGGCTCGGTGCCCAGATCGGCCTCCTCGCCCAGGCCCATGGACAGCGGCGGGATGGCGAGGGCCGCCATCTCGCCGAGGCCGAAGCCCCCCGCGCGGCCGAGGAAGTGGTCCCGCTTCCAGCTCATCTTGCCGCTCCAGCGGTCGCCGCCCTCCTTGGTCGACACGTTGACGACGCCCGAGACCGCCTGGCCGTATTCCGCGTTGAAGCCGCCCGTGAGCACCTCGATCTCGTTGATGATCGAGGGATCGATGGTGTAGCCGTAGCCGCCGCCGGCCAGCGGATCGTTGACGGAGATGCCGTCGACGATGAACTGCGTGTCGTCGGCGCGTCCGCCGCGGATGTGGATCTCGTTGTCCTGGAGCGTGACGCCGGGCTGGTGGGCGATCATCTCCACGATGTTGTCCAGCGGCATGGCCGCCATCTGGTCCGCGGTCATCCGGTGCGCGCTGCCGGTGAGCTCGACCTCGATCAGGCGCCGCTCGGCCGAGACCTGGATGGGATCGGTGTAGATGGCCTCGACGTCCAGCAGGAACTCGATCGCGGCCACCTCCCCGGCGGCCACCGACACGGTCTCCGAACCTAGCGCATAGGAGATGTAGGAGGCCCGGACCGTGTAGGTCCCGGGACGCAGCCCACCCAGGAAGAACTTGCCGTCCTGCAGGGCGATCGTGCCGATGCTCGAACCCGCGATGTAGACGTTGGTGTAGGGCAGGATCTCGCCGCTCTCGGCGTCGCGGACCTGGCCCTTGATCATCGCCGGCCGCGCCGCCGGGGGCTCGGGCATCTGTCCCCTCGCCACGGGTGCGAGCGACGCGGACAACGACAGCGCCGCCACGAACAGCAGGAAGGATCTGGTCGGCACGGGCTTCACGGCAGCGTCACCCCCAGCTCGTCCTGCAGCAGCGCGCGCAGCGCGGCGAGGCCGTCGGCCTGATTCACGTATTCGAATTGCAGGGTGATGACCACGGACCGGGCGTACGTCTCGATGTCGGCGTGGGGTTTGCGCACGCCCACGACGGGTTCATAGGGAGGCCGGCGCGAAGGGCTCCAGAACAGGTAGTACTCCATCTGGTAGATCGCTTCGCTGTTGGCCATGGGCGTCAACCCGATGCCGGCGCTGAAGCCGTTGCTGAAGTGCAGGTCCGGCAACCGGCCCGGCGGCGCCGCGAAGCAGGTCTTGTCCTGGGGGATGTAGAAGGTCGGTTGCGAGGGCGTGCGGCTGATCCCCAGCGTGTTCTGCACGAAGCTGGGCGGCAGGCTCAATGTCCCGCCGATGACGCCCTTGGAGATCAGCAGCAGGCGGCCGGGCTCGTGATCCGGAGGCGGTTCGTAGAGGTACCGCTGCAGTTCGACGGCCACGGCCCCCAGGTTCGCCGAGGTCGAGATGCCGGTGTACCAGAACACCGCCTCGAACTGCCGGAAGGTCTCGAGCATGACCCAGGTCCGGTCGGGAAGCCCCGCGGACAGGTCGTAGCGCGACCACTGGCCGGCGCCGAAGATGGAATCCATGCTGCCGTGGTAGAACGGCACGTCGATGTTGCCGAGTATGTCGTCGACCAGCAGAACCGGACTGAGCGCGGGCAGCACGTTCCAGGTCCAGCTGAAATTGGTGGTGGCGTGGGCCTCGTCGCCGATCCTCACGTTCAGGGTGCGCGACCCCGCCTCCTGGATATGTCGCAGGTCCACGCTGAAGAGACCGGCGTCCACGTCGTCGAGGCGCTTGATGACCGGACGCAGGTTGGGATCGGCGTCCGGTTCCCCCAGCAGTGCGGGCGCCAGGTTGGTGTCGGCGGTGTCGAGGAAGTAGACGACCGAATCGTCCATGGTGACGTTGCCGTCCAGGTCGAGGGCGAAGAAGCGGAAGTTGGCCGCGCCGTAGCTCCAGGTGACGGTGTCGTAGTCGGCGGTGAAGTTGATCACCGGCGGGAAATTGCGCAGCGGGATGAACTGGCTGACCGTATCGCTCACGGCGCCGTCGTCGTCTCGGCACGCCACGCGGATCAGCGCCTGCGCCTCGCCGAGATCGTCGGTGGTGAACGTCATCGTGGTGTCGGTGCGCTGGGTGGCGGCCCACGGCGCCGCGACGCCCGTCGCCGTCTCGATCGAGACGTAGTATTCGATCACGAAACCGTCCTCGTCGCTGCCGCTCCAGTGGAAGGTCCGTTCGTAGTAGCTGGTGGGACTCAGCTCGCCGCCGGGGTACGGCGTGACGAAGATGCGCGCCACCGGCCGGCTGTTGAGCACCGTGGACGGATCGAAGGGATCGTTGGTGCAGCCCGCGAGGTGCGCGGCGATGGCGCACGCCGTCGTCGCGGCCAGCAGGACCGCCGCCCGCGCGGAGAACAGGGTCGTGCCGTCGCGTCCGCGTCTCATTTGATCACCACCAGTTTGCCGCGCTGGATGCTGCCGTCGGCCGGATTCTCGACCACGTAGACGTAGAGGCCGGTCGCGATGGCGCGCACGGGATCGCTGAGGATGTCCCAGGCCTCCATGCCCGAGGCGGGGTCGTCGTGGCGGAGCATCTGCACCAGGTCGCCGGCCAGGTTGAAGATCTTGATGGTGCACCGCTCGGGCAGGCCCGTGAACCAGATCTTGCGGTTGAGCTCGCGCTCGCCGTACTGCCCGTCGAAGTACGATCCGGCGCGGTACGGATTGGGATAGACCCCCACGCCGCGCCCGCTGCCCGCGGGCACGGGCGCCGGCCCCGGATAGACCTTCCGCGCGTTCTCGTAGAAACCGCTCTGGAAGGACGGCAGGCCCTCGTTGAGATCGGGGGCCGAGAAGGAGACCACGGAGTACCAGTAGGCGAAACCGTCGAGCAGGCTGGTGTCGGTGAAGCTGCGCTTGCCGTCGCCGTCGAGCGGCGGCAGTCCGGTGTCGAAGCCGAAGCCGTCGATCCTGTCGAACTCCGCGATCAGCGTGGACTGCAGGTTGGGGTCGCCGGTGAAGTCCTCGCCCAGGTATCTGTAGACCCGGTAGCCCTGGAAATCCTCCCGGCCGGTGATGACGCTGATGTGGTGCTCGGGCGAGCGGCGCGGGTCGTCAGCGGGCAGCGGGTACGGCTCGCCGTCGTCGTCGATACCCAGCGAATCCCCGGGCACCCAGGACAGGATCACGGAATTGTCCGCGTACGCGACCTCCAGCCGCGGCGAAGGCGGCCCCGTGGCGATCTGGAAGCCGGTATCGTAGGCCACCTGGGCCACGCGGGAGTTGGCCAGCAGGGACAGGGAATCGGCGCCGCAGGTCAGGGCGTAGGTCACGTGGATGGTGTCGTTGGGCGCCATGTACGGGAAGGGGCCGGTGGACAGCAGGGCGATCCAGTCGTGGGGCCGCGTGAAATCCTCGAACTCCTGCTCGCCCACGTCGAACTCGCCGTTGCCCATGAGCTGGTACTTGCCGGGCGACTCGTCGAGGGTGTCCGGATCGATGTAGGTGTCGTCGTTGGCCGGCACGCCGCGGAAGCCCCAGACGTTGTACGAGACCGGCGGATTGCCCTCCGCCGCCTCGACCTCCGGGACGGTGCCCAGCAGGCGGTTGCCGATCCACGAGGTGGCCATTCCGTCGTCGCCGTCGTCGTCGTGCTCGTACATCATCCAGATGCCGGCGTCGCCGTCGACGTCGCCTGGGCGCCAGGCGCCGTTGACGTCGTCGTAGTAGTTCCAGGGCGAGCCCTGCGACGAGTCGTAGGGATTGTTGATCAGGGTGTTGCCTACCGTCGTGTCGTTCCAGAAGCCCACGTAGACTTCGCTCAGTTCGGTGCCCGAGACGTTGATGATGGTGTAGTCGAGGATCACGAAATCGTCGGCGTAGGGACTGCCCCAGGCCAGGGCGCGCAGGATCACCTTCAGGCCCATGGGCACGTGGGTGCCCGACTCGGGATCCGTGTCGTCGTCGAAGATGCACTCGATGTGCTGCGTGGCCAGGGCCGACGGGTGGTAGTTGTCGCTGTTCTGACTATTGGACCACTGCCAGACGTAGTCGTTGTTCGGGTCCTCCGGATCCTCGAAGTTCTCGAACTCCCGCATGTTGTCGCCGGCCACCAGGTTGGAGACGTCCTGCGCGCCCGTGGAGACCCTGATGGTGCCGTCGGCCGTCACCGCGCCGACCCAGAGCCCGCCCAAGAACAGATGCTCCACGTTGCCGTTCAGGGGATATTCGCAGGAGGGCTGGCCGGGATCGGACAGGCCGTTGCCGACGTAGCCCAGGTTGGTGATCGTCAGGCCGATGATGCCGGCCCGGGCCACCATGTCCTTGCGGGGCCCGGCGGAAGCGGTCGTGGCGAGCGTCAGGGTCGCCGCCAGCAGGATGGCGAGAGCGAAGGTGCGGGAAGGCCGATGTCCGTCGAGGCGCAAGCCGTTCCTCCGGAAGCTGAACCCGGACAATTCAAGGTGAAGCATGGACGACGAAGGTAGCCCCCGCGCGACCCACCTGTCAACAGCCCCTGCTCCGCCTCGCGTTTCGGGTCTTGGAGGGCGGCGCCATCGGTCTTATCATGTTCCGGCATGCCCGGCTCGCTCAACGGAAGTGACGACTTGACAAGACGCTTGCGCTCAGCCGCCCTCGTGCTGCTCTCCGCCGCGACCACGCTGTTGCTGTGTGAAATCTTCGTGAGGTACCTGCAGGACACGATCCCGGCCCGCGCGGACACGCCCTACGTGACCGATGCCGACTGCGGCTACACCCTGCGCCCCAGCGCGCCGGGGGAATTCGACCAGTACGACGACCGCCACGTGAACGCGCTCGGCTTCCGCGACCGCGCGCATCCGACCGCCAGGCCGGACGGCGTGCGGCGGATCGTGGGCCTCGGCGACTCGTTCGTGTACGGTGACGTGCCCATCGCCCACAACTTCCTGCGCCTGCTCGAAGCCGAACTGCGGCCCGGGAGCCCGGCCGGCGCGGCGCCCGAGGTGGTCATCGCCGGCCTGCCGGGCTGGGACGTGCGCAACGCCGTAGGCCTGATGCGCGGCAAGGGGCCGGTCCTGGACCCCGACCTGGCCGTGCTCTGCTTCTCCGTCGGCAGCGACGTGACCGGCATCCCCATCCCCGGGGCCGTCTACCAGGGCAACCTGCATTTCGTGGGCTCGCAGCGCCCGCTGCTGGACCTGCTGCGCAAGAGCCGCCTCTTCGTGCTCGCCGAGCAGCTCTACCTGGTGCGCCTCACCGATGCGCTGAGGCGCCTGCA
>JAHIYU010000055.1 GCA_018814885.1 bacterium
CCGAGGCGCGCGGCCGCGGCCATGGCCGCCATCACCGGCGCCTCGCCGCAGGCGCAGGTGGCGAGACCGGGTGGGCCTTCGCGTTCCAGCCGGCGCAGCCGGTCGAAGAAGGACCTCACGCCCGAGCCCATCGCTTCCAGGGTCCTGCGGTCCACCTCCTCGGCGTCGTCGCGGTGCGGGTAGTGGGAGAGATCGGAACTGGCGACGATCAGCACCTCCCTGTCCCGCAGCAGGTCGGCCAGGGCGTGCCCGAACGCTTCGCACGACTCCGGGTCGTGGAGACCGACGATGGCGGCCAGCAGCGGCGTGTCGGGAAACAGCACCTGGGCGAAGGGCACCTGCACCTCGATCGAATGCTCGCGGGCGTGGACCGCCGGCGTGAAGCCGTAGTCGTCGTCCAGCGACATCAGCTCGCGGGACGTCTCGACGTCGACGGCCGCCGTGCCGAGAGGCGTGCGGTAGCCGCTGCCGGCGTAGACGGAGACGCCGGTGAAGCCGGGCGTGGTGTGGTTGGTGCCGAGGATCACGATCAGATCGTAGGCATGGCCCCGCACCTGGTTCCACGCGTCCGCGGCGATCTGCCCCGAATAGATGTAGCCGGCGTGGGGGGCGATCAGGGCCAACGGTTGCTGGCCGGCCGGCCGGGCCGAGGCGAGGAAGGCCTCGACGGCGCCCCGCAGGCGCGCGGGGTCGTCGGGATAGAACGAACCGGCCACCACGGGACGTCGCACCGGAGCCGGCCACGCCGCGCTCGCCCAGGCCAGGCAGACCGCGACGGCGAGCAGCCGCGCCGTCGCGGTCCCGCATCGCCGCCTCATGACCAGACTCCGGCGATACGCTCGCCGCAGGTCTTGCACCTGCCGCGCTCCAGGTCCGACATCTCGACGCTGAACCCCTTGCGCCGGATCAGGATCCTGCCGCAGCCGGGGCACATGGTGTGGTTGCCCGCGTGTCCAGGCACGTTGCCGACGTAGGCGAACTTCAGGCCGTGGTCGATGGCGATCCCGCGCGCCCGTTCCAGGGTCGCCACGGGTGTCGGGGGCAGATGCCGCAGCTTGTATTCGGGATGGAAACGCGTGAAATGCACCGGCACGTCGGGACCGAGCGCGTCCACGACCCAGGCGGCCAGCCCGTGCAGCATGGCGTCGTCGTCGTTCAGGGTGGGCACCACCAGGTTCACCAGCTCCAGGTGGACGCCGCTGCGCGCCACCTGCTCGATGCTGCGCAGCACGGCCTCGAGATCGGCGTCGCAGACGTTGCGGTAGAAATCGGGGCTGTAGCCCTTCAGGTCGATCTTGACGGCGTCGAGCACCTCGCACATCTCCGCCAGGGGCTCGGGACGCATGATCCCGCAACTGACCAGCACGCTGCGCAGGCCCCGTTCGCGCCCCGCGCGGGCGATGTCGGTGAGGTATTCGGTGAAGACGGTGGGCTCGTTGTAGGTGAAGGCGATGACCGGCACGCCCCTGTCACGAGTGCCGTTGGCCACCGATGCCGGCGGGACGACGCGCGTTTCGTAATCCTCGGGCCGCGCCTGGGATATCTCCCAGTTCTGACAGAAGCGGCAGCGCAGGGGGCAACCCGAGGTGGCCAGGGAGAAGGCCTGGGCGCCGGGGAGGAAGTGGTAGAAGGGTTTCTTCTCGATGGGGTCGATGTGGCTCGTGATGGGGCGACCGTAGACCAGCGTGCGCAGCTCTCCGCCGACGTTGACGCGGGCCCGGCACCGGCCCCGCTCGCCGTCCGCGATGAGGCATTCCTGCGCGCAGAGCAGGCACTTGACCTGCCTGCCCTTGTGCGCGTAGGGGGCGGCGACGTCCGCCTCGCCGTCGGCGTGGCACTTCAGGCAGTCGTTTTCGCCGGCCGCTCCGGCGGCGATCCAGTACCGGGCGAGGGGAGCCTGTCGAATGAGCTCGTCGAGATCGGTGCGGGCCACGGCGTCGACGGCTCCGGGGAGGAACCTGCCCGCCGGCCAGGGCGGCGACAGCAGACATCCGGCGGCGCCGGCGGCGACGCCCAGTCTCGCCAGGAGTTCGATGAACTCCCGTCGTGTGAGGTCCCTGGCAGCCATGGTTTCAAGCCTCGAGGAGAGAAAGGGCGCGATCGATGTCCTCGCGTCGCAGGTAGACCACGTACCCGTACCCCTTGCACCCGTCGGTGATGCCGCTGGAGGAGGCCACGTTGATCCCCGCGTCGAACAGGCGCCGGTGGATCTCCACGAGGGCGCCCAGTTCATCGTCGCCCTGGATGAGCAGGGCGCGGTGGGGACCGTTGAGGTCCAGGCCGCTGCCGTCCAGCGCCTCGATCAGGTTGTCCGGATCCTCAGGGAACAGGGCCAGCTGCGTCGACGAGGCCGAACCCGGGATGATATGGAAGACGAGCAGATTGACGCCGCGGCTGGCCAGCGCCTTGAGCACGCCGCACGCCTCGCCCGGACGGTCCGCCACCTTGACGTAGTAGTAATCGATGGCGCGGATGGTCCTGGGCATCGGCTCCTCCTCGGTTCCTCTTCTGCCCGCAAGTCCCAGTCGACGGAACAAGACCAGTCTAGCAATAGCCCCGAGAGCATCCTATCACAAATTAACAGGTTGTGGGCGGGGCCGCAGCGTGCGCGTCCCGGTCCTGTCTGCCGGGAGCTGGGTGTGCTATATTCCGACCGCTCGATCAAGCCGCGAGAGCGGGATCGACCGGGATTCGACGATCCAACCGACCGACGGCGGAGACCATCATGAAGGACATGAAGAAGACCAAGGCCGAACTCGTGGCGGAAGTCCGCGGACTCCGCGAACGCCTGGCGCGCGCCGAGACGGCCCTGGGACAGACCGACGAGCGCATGCGTTCCCTGATCGACCTGGCACCCGTGATGGTCTGGGAAATCGACGCCGAGGGCATCATCACCCTCTCGCAGGGCAAGGCGCTGGAGATCCTGGGCTACGCGCCGGGACAGCTGGTCGGCGTCGATGCCGGGGAGTTATTCGCCGCCGATCCCCTGGTGTCCGCCGACATCCACGAGATGCTCGCGGGCAAGGAGATGACGACCACGCGCGTGATCGCCGGCCGCCTCATCGAGGCGCGGCACATCCCGGTCCTCGACGAGAACGGAAAGGTGGTGCGCGTGGTCGGCGTCGGCATCGACGTCACCGAACAGCGTGAAGGCGAGGTGAACCTGCGGGAGCTCTCGGAGAGGTTTTCCCTGGCCCAGAAGATCGCCCGTCTCGGCAGCTGGGAGTGGGATCTGCGCGATGGTCATCAGGTCTGGTCGGAGGAGAACTACGGGATCTTCTGCGTCTCGCCCCTGGAGTTCACGCCCAGCTTCGACTCCTTCCTGGAATTCGTCCACGTCGAAGACCGCCGCCGCTTCCGGGCTTCGCTGAACCGGGCCCTGGCCGATCCCGACACCGGCTTCAACGCGAAACACCGCATAGTCCTGCGCGACGGCACGGTCCGCCACGTCCACACCCGCGGCGAGGTGATGCGGAGGCATGGCGGCAAGCCCCAGCGCGTGATCGGCACCTGCCAGGACATCACCGAACAGGTGCTCGCGGACGCGGCCCTGCAGGAGGGCGAGCGCCGCTTCGCGCTCTTCATGGACCACCTGCCGGCGGCGGTAATGATCAAGAACCAGGACAGCAAACTCATCTATGCCAACAAGTACATGCGCGAGGTCTTCGCGCCGCCGCTGCGCCGGGTCAGACAGGCGACCGATACGATGCCGAAAGAGGTGGTCGACCGGTGGCTGGCCGACGACCGCCTCGCCCTCAAGGATGGACTGCACGAACGGGAGGAGTACATCCCGGACGCGGAGGGCCGTTACCGCTGGATGCACACGGTCAAGTTCGCCATCCCCCAGGACGAGGGACCGACCCTGCTCGGCGGCATCTCGTGGGACGTCACCGAAAGCAAGGCGGCCGCGGAGGCGCTGCACGACAGCGAGCAGCGGTACCGCAGCCTGTGGGACAATGCCCCCGTCGGGCTCTGGCTCGAGGACACCTCGGAAGTGGTGCGCCATCTCGAAAAACTGCGCGCGCGGGGCGTCGCCGACCTGGGCGCCTTCCTCGACGAGCACCCCGCAGAGGTGCGTCGCTGCGCTGCGTTGACCCGGGTCGTCTCTGTCAACCAGGCGGCGGTGGACATGAACCGGGCCGCGAGCGCCGAGGAGCTCTGCGGCAGCCTGGACACGGTCCTCGACGCCAAGGCACTCGAGGTCTTCAAGCAGGTCCTGCTGGCCATCGACGAAGGGCGCACCACGTTCGATTTCGAGAGCGAGATCCCGACCTTCGACGGCGACACCCGCTCGATCTCCATGCGCATGTTCACGCCGCCGGAGTTCCGCCGCACCCGGCAGGAGACCATCATCGCCGCCATCGACGTCACCGAGCGGCGCCGCATGGAGGATGAAGCCCGGAACCGCGAGGCCAGGATGCAGAGCATCTTCCGCGCCTCGCCCGTGGGCGTGATCGTCACGCGCGGCGACGTGATCGAATTCGCCAACGCCAGGGCGGCCGAGATCCTCGGCTGCGACGTCGGCGAACTGACCGGCGCACGCTTCGACGCCTATCACCCGTCCGTCGCGGATCACGAACGCGCCCTCCGCGCGATCGGCGAGCAGATGGCGGAGCGTGGCGTGGGCATGGTGGAGACCAAGCTGTGCCGCGCCGACGGCGTCGTCCTGGAGGTGCTGCTCAGCGGCAGCGCCGTCGATCCGGACGATCCCGGTCCGGGTATGACGTTCGCGGTTCTCGATTTGACCGCCCACAAGCTTCTCTGGCGCGATCTTGCCGAGCGCACGCGTGAACTCGTGGCGCTGCGCGACTTGACCGGCGTGACCGGCAATCGTCCGTCCCTGGACGAGGTGATCGCGTCGTCCATCGCGTGCGTCCAGGCGGTGGCGAGCCCCGACGCGATCGGCATCTTCCTGCAGGAGGACGGCGGCATGACGCTGCGGGAGGCCCGCCTGGACGGGGAACCGGCCACGGTGGACGGCGCTCCCGAGATGGCGCAGCTGGACCGCGTCTGCCGTGGGGTCGGCGCCCGCGCCGCACCCGTCACCGCGCATGATCCTGTGGGGAAACCGGGGAAGCACGCGCATCGGGACGAATCCGCCGGCCCGCTGGCGTCCTGCGCCGCCTTCCCCCTGCACGGAGGTGGCGAACTGATCGGCGTGCTGGGCGTGGGCAGCCGCGAAGAGCGCGACTTCGCGACACAGGCGTCGTTCCTGGAGACGCTCGCCAACGAGGTCGCCATGGCGATCACGAACTGCCGGCTCAACCTGCGCATCAGCGAGTTCGGCAGTCGCCTCGAAGAGCAGGTCGCGGCCGGTGCGGCCGGTCTCAGCGCGGCCGTGGCCCGGGCGCGCACGACCGACACCTCGCTGCACGACCTGCTGGACAACATCTCCCACGAGTTGAGAACGCCGCTGAACTCCATAATCGGCTTTACCGGGATCATCCTGCAGGGGCTGGCCGGCAGCCTCAACGAGGAGCAGCGCCGCCAGCTCGGCATGGCGCGCCGTAGCGCCGGACACATGCTGAACCTGATCGAGGACGTGATCGACGTGACGCGCCTCGAGACGGGCGGTTTCGAGCTCGACCGGGAGGCGATCGATCTGGGCGCCGCTGCCGCGCGGGTCCTGGGCGATGCGGGACGGGCCGCCGCGGCCAAGGGACTCGAGTTGAGCGCGGACATTCCCGCCGATCTGCCCGAGGTGATGGGGGATCTTCGGCGCGTGCGGCAGGTGCTGCGCAATCTGCTCGACAACGCCGTCAAGTACACGCCGACGGGATCGGTCAAGCTCACCTGCCGGGCGGCCGGCGGTCGGGTGGAGACGCGGGTCGCGGACACCGGTCCGGGCGTCGCTCACGCGGCGCAGTCCAGGATCTTCGAGCCGTTCCAGGGCGGCGGCAGCACGTCGGGTACGCGGGGCGAGGGAACCGGGCTGGGCCTGTACCTCAGCCGCGGCATCGCCAGGTTGCTGGAGGGCGATCTCTCTCTCGAGAGCGAGCCGGGCCACGGCAGCACGTTCGTGCTCAGCCTGCCCGTGAGCCCGGGCCATCCTCGCGACACCCATGCCTGATCGGAAGGAAGCGAAGGAGCAGGCGTGACCCGGATCCTCGTCATCGAAGACAACGAACAGAACCTGTACCTCACGCGGTTCATCCTCGAACGCGGCGGCATGGAGGTGATCGAGGCCCGCGACGGCCGCACGGGCCTGGCGGCGGCCCGTGAATCCGCGCCGGACCTCATCCTGCTGGACATCCAGCTGCCCGAGATGGACGGCTTCGAGGTCGCCAGGACCCTGCGCGGCGAAGAGCGCACGGCCGGGACGCCCATCGTGGCCCTGACCTCCTTCATCATGGCGGAGGACCGCGCGCGCGTGATGGATGCCGGCTGCGACGGCATGATCGAGAAGCCGATCGAGCCCGAGCATTTCCTCGACGAGGTGCGCGTCTACCTGGCGGTCGATTGAACGCCGCGCCCTGCAACCTCGCGCCTCCCGCTGCGTGTTAACACATCACCACGCGTTCTCCCCGTCAATCCTTCAGGAGGTAGGTCCAGATGCAGATCGCCAGGGTATTCCTTGCGGCGTGCGTCCTGTTCTCGGGCGCCGTCGCGGCGGCAGACAAGATTCCCGTCCGTACGCTGGACGACCTGCCCCGGCACGCCTACCCCGTGGCGGGTTCGGTATCCGCGCTGCTCCAGTCGCCCGAGGACTTCCGGGTCTTCGCCGAGGCCGTACGCGCCGACCTCGAGGCGGATCTCGACGCCTACGAGATCGAGGATGCGTCCACCCTGAAGCAGATGTACGGCAGCCTGCTCACGCTCGACATCATGGATCGTCGCCACGCGTCGGCGCTCGCCCTGGTCGAGAGGATCCGCGTCCTGGAAGACAAGGAGGCCAAGCGCCTGACGACCGGACTCACCGCCACGGCCGTCATCCGCGCGCGCGAGGAGACCGGCGAGAACGGCGGCGAACGCTTCCTGGCCGCCTTCGCCCGCCACCTGCGCGCCCAGCTCGCCGAGCTGCCCTGGGACGCGATCCAGACGCGCGTCACCCAGCAGAAGGGCCGCCTCGAGATCATGAGCGAGACCCTGTTGCTGGGCATGGTCCAGGCGCAGCTCGATCCCGTCGTGGCCTCGTCGGGGGAGATCAGCTCCGACCTGGCGGGACAGGTGCTCGACATCGGCTACGCCCTGCAGTACGCCCTGCCGCTCAAGCGGCCCATGCTGGAAGTCTACGGCGAGTTCATCGAGGGACGTCGAACCGTCAAGCGGGACATCTGGGCCGACCGCGCCTTGACCCTGACCGAGGACATGGGGCTGTCCGAGGTCGTGATCGCGATCTGGGATTCGGGTGTCGACATGTCCGTCTACGAGGGCCGCCGCTTCGTCAACGGTGCCGAGTCCTTCGACGGCAAGGACAACGACGGCAACGGCTTCGTGGACGACGTCCACGGCATCGCCTACGACTACAAGGGACGACACGAGCCCCATCTGCTCTATCCGCTCGGCGACGCCGCCCCCCGCATCGGCCCCGCCATGGACAAGGTGAAGGGCCTGATGGATCTGCAGGCGTCCGTGGACAGTCCCGAAGCCGCCGCGCTCAGGGTCTACCTCGAGGGCCTGGAGACCGCGGAGGTGAACGATTTCCTCGAGGACATGGAGCTCTGCGCCCTCTACGTGCACGGCACCCATGTGGCCGGCATCGCCGTCCGCGACAATCCCTTCGCCAGGCTTCTGTGCGCGAGGGTCTCCTTCGATCATCATGCGCTGCCCGCGCTGTTCACCGAGGAGATGGCCCGGCGCCATGCGGACTCGTACGGCGAGACGGTCGCCTATTTCGAGGACCACGGCGTGCGAGTCGTCAACATGAGCTGGGGCTGGGGCCTGAAGGAGATCGAGGGCATCCTGGAGGCCAACGGCTGGGGCGAGAGCGCCGCGGAGCGCTCGCGCCAGGCCGCCAAGCTCCTGGGCATCCTCGAGGAGAGCCTGCACGAGGCGATCGCCGGCTCCCCGCAGATCCTGTTCGTCGCCGCGGCGGGCAACGAGGACAACGACGTGGAATTCGACGAGTACATCCCGTCGTCCTTCGCACTGCCCAACCTGATGATCGTCGGCGCGGTGGACCAGGCCGGCGAGGCCACGGGCTTCACCAGCTCCGGCCGCCACGTGCGGATCTACGCCAACGGCTTCGAGGTGAAGAGCTTCGTGCCCGGCGGAAGCGAGATGAAGCTGTCGGGCACCTCGATGGCCGCGCCCAACGTGTGCAACCTCGCGGCCAAGCTCTTCGCGCTGGACCCCGCGCTGACGCCACCGGAGGTCGTGAGGTTGATCAGCGAGGGGGCCGAAGCCAGGGGCGACTACCACTTGATCGATCCGCGGCGGTCGGCAGCATCGCTCCGCAGGTGAGGGCTGTCCGGGCTAGGGCAGCAACAAGCCGTAGCCCAACGCCAGGAAATCGCCGTCGGCGTTCAGGTACACGATCTTGTCGCCATCCCGGGACAGGGTGACGTGGCGCAGCTCGGCGCCCGACATCCAGTAGGAGATCGTCTCTCCCGAACCCAGGTCGTGGACGGAGTAGCTCCGCCGGTCGGCGGAAACGAAGCCGATGGCCCTGTTGTCGCCGCGCCAGCTCGGATACCTGCCCTCGCCGATGATCGTGGCGGTGTCGCCGTCGAAATCCATCCAGGCGATCAGGCCTTCGGGGTTCTCGAAGGCGATGCGTCGCCCGTCGTGGGAGATCCGGAATGACGGCGTGCCGGCCAGGATCCCGGGACTGCGCGAAATCGGCTGCATCTGCTCTCCGGAGTCGTCCCAGAACAAGGTGTACACGGAGCGCCAGTGCCCGACGGCGCGGGTGCCGTCCTCGGACATGGCGAACATGTGCGGCGAGGAGGACTGGTTCACGGACAGCCCGACGTCCGGTCCACTGAACCGCCTCAGGACCCTGGGACGCGGCACGGCCTGGACCTGGTTCGTGTCGGCCGCCATCACGCGCATGCTGCGCTCGCCGTCCGCCCAGCCCTGATAATAGAAGATCCGGCCGTCGCCGAGAAAGCCGGGAGTGTAGGAGCCGTCGCTCCAGATGGTCACGTCGGGGTCGGTGATCAGGATGGGCAGGTCGCCTGGCGCCGTGGCCGTCTTCCAGATGCTGCTGGCCAGCTTGGCCGAGAAGACGATCCAGCGTCCGTCGGGGGACCAATCGGGCGGCGCATCGTTGAGGAAGTCCGTCTCCGGCGCGACGAGGATGATCTCGGTCACGTAGGGGCCGTCGCCGGGCCCGGGGTCGGGGCCGCCGCCCGGGTTCAGGGGGTCCTGATCCCCGTCACAGGCGAGCAGCGACAGCATGACGAGCGCCGCCAGCACCCAGGGCCGGCAGGCTCCGGCCTTGTCTCCGCACATGGTTCAGCTCCTTCTGCCACGCATTGAGCGGTCTGTGCCGAAAAACAATTATCCGTTACGGGCATGGTAGCAGAAACGCCGGATTCGGGCCGTATGTTTTTATTTCTGCCCCCTAAAATGTCTCCGGCCCCGAACCTGCGGTGCCGAGGGCATGAACACACGACGACCCGGCTGGCGACCGCCTCACTGCCCCAACCCAAACTGCAAGTACCACAACGGGTTCACCGACAGCTGGCGCTACAAGCGCAAGGGCTGGTACATGCGCCTCGCTCGCCCCAGACGTATCCAGCGGTACACGTGCCTCGACTGTGGCCGCACCTTCAGTTCACAGACCTTCTCCACCACGTACTGGCAGCGGATACCCTCCTTAGACACGAAGATCTTCATGATGACGGTCGGCTGCATGGCTAACCGACAGATCGCGCGGGCGCTCGGCGTCGCTCCGGCGACCGTGGATCGTCACATCTCACGGCTCGGCCGACACTGCATGTTATTCCATGCCAGGATGATGGAAGGGATGACCGCGTCCTCGACCATTGCGATCGACGGCTTCGAGACTTTCGAGTTCAGCCAGTACTACCCGTTCCACCACAACGTGGCAGTGGATGTCGATACCGGGTTCTTCCTCTACCACACCGACAGCCCGCTGCGGCGAAAGGGCCGCATGACCGATCACCAGAAACGGCGCCGAAGCGAGTTGGAGGCGAAGTATGGACGGCCGGATCCCAGGGCGGTCAGCAAGGGAATAACGAACCTGCTTGAGGTTGTCACCCGGGGACGGGCCGCGGTCACGATCCGCAGCGACGAACACCGTTCGTATCCACCGGCGATGAAGAAGCTCGGCTGTGCCGTCAGGCATCAGGTGACCTCGAGCAAGGACCGCCGCGACAGGCGCAACCCGCTATGGGAAGTGAACCTGCTGGATCTGTTGATCCGCCACGGCACCGCAGCCCACAAGCGCGAGACGATCGCCTGGCCCAAGCGGCGTCAGGGGTCGGCGGAACGTTTGACCATCCTGCAGGTATGGCGCAACGTGATCAAGCGGAGGTGGGAAAAGGGACCGCCGGAGTCGCCGGCGATGCTCAAGGGACTGACGGCCAGACTGTTGACCGTCAGGGACGTCCTACAAGAGAGGTTGTTCAGGACGCGGATCGAGCTGCTCGGACCTTGGCATCGCTACTACGACCGGGCGACCGAAACGCCGGCCTTGGGGGTGAACAGGCGGCACGAGTTGAAGTACGCGTACTGATGAGTGAACTTGGCCGATCCATTTCGATCTCATCTATAGCGGGGACAATCACAGTGGCACAAC
>JAHIYU010000056.1 GCA_018814885.1 bacterium
GCTCAGTCCGGTCGCCTGGTCCATCCGGTCGACCATGCGGATGCGGCGCCGCAGACGGTGCCCGTTGGCGCGCCCCTCAGCCTCGGCCTGCAGCAGCACCAGGTCGGCGCCGCCACCGGGCAGGGTGCGCTCCAGGCAGGCGGCCAGCACGTCGCGCGGCCGCACCGCGGCGCCGCCCGCCGTGACGGTCTCCGAGGAGGTCAGTCCCAGGTCCATCAGCAGCTTGATCCGGTCGCGATGGCCGGGATAGCGGATGGTCTTGTAGTCGATGTCGCGCACCTTGCCGGCCAGGGTCACGGGCAGGGTCGAGACGCCGCCCGAGGTCTGGAAGGCCTCCAACTCGCCGAAGCCGGGAAACGCCAGCGCCTCCAGCTCGGACAGGCCGGGCACGACCCGGCGCGCGCCGTCGCGCACGACCACGCAGTCCTCGATGTACTCGTTGATCAGCCCCTGCACCGCGAAGACGATGGCGTAGTCCAGCGGCGGCTGCGGCGCCGCGGGCAGGCCGCCCACGCGCAGGCGCACGCTCTCGCAGGTCTCGAAGCCCGTCGCCAGGTGATAGCCGAGGATCCCGGCCAGGCCCGGCGCCAGGCCGCAGTCGGGGATCACCGTCACGCCGGCCGCCCGGGCCGCCTCGTCATGGGCGAACTGCTCGGCCACGACGTCGTTGTTGCCGCCCAGGTCCAGGAAGTGGGCGCCGTGGGCGACGGCCAGGCGGGTCAGCCCCGCGTTGAACCAGTAGTTGACGGCGCTGACGCAGACGTCCGCCCCGTCCAGCAGGGGCGCGAGCAGCCCGGCGTCGGTGACGTCGCCGCTGGTGGTCGCGACGCGCGGGTCGTCCAGCCAGGCGGCGAGGGCCTCGACGGCGGCCGCGTCCCGGTCCACCAGGTGCAGCGCGGCGGTCCCTGCGGCGTGCCGCAGCAGGTCGTGGGCGATGGCGCGGCCCTGCAGGCCGACGCCGAGCAGGAGATATCGCATGGGTCCCTCTCCGGTTGATAGGGAAGCGACTCTACACCCCGCTTAGGAGCGATGCCAACGGCCGAATCGACTTTGACGCGGGGCCGGCCCGAGGCTACACTCTGCCGCGGACCGATCTTCCGACCACACGGCCAAGGAGAAGAGATGGACGCCAAGCTGCTGCAGTCGCGCCTGCTGGAATTGATCCGGCGCACATCCTGCGAACTGCCGCCCGACGTGGTGCGGGCGGTCGACAAGGGGTGGCGCAAGGAGAAGAAGGGCACCACCGCCAAGTACGCCTTCGAGGTGATCCGGGACAACGTCATCCTCGCCGGCCGCAAATCGCAGCCCATCTGCCAGGACACCGGCACGATCATCTGCTACGTGGACCGTCCGCGCTGGATTTCCGAGCAGGACTTCATCCGCGCTTTCGAGAAGGCGGTCGTGCAGGCGACCAGGATCGGTTATCTCCGGCAGAACTCCGTCGACTCGATCACCGGCAGGAACTCCGGCACCAACCTCGGACCGGGCAGCCCCGTGATCCACTTCCACGAGACCGGCGCCAAGGCCATGACCGTGCGTCTGATGCTCAAGGGCGGCGGTTGCGAGAACGTGGGCGTGCAGTACGCCCTGCCCAACACCGGGCTCGGCGCCGGGCGCGACCTCGAGGGCGTGCGCCGCTGCGTGCTGGACGCCGTCCACCGGGCCCAGGGCAAGGGCTGCGGGCCGGGCATCCTGGGCGTGTGCGTCGGCGGCGACCGCGCCACGGGGTATGTGGCGTCCAAGGAGACGTTCTTCAGGTCCCTGGACGACGTCAACGACGATCCCGTCCTCGCGCGTCTCGAGAAGAGCCTGCTGAAGGAGGCCAACACCCTGGGGATCGGCCCCATGGGCTTCGGGGGCGTGACCACGATCATGGGCGTCAAGCTCACCGCCCGCAACCGCGTGCCGGCCTCGTTCTTCGTGTCGGTTTCATACATGTGCTGGGCGTACCGGCGCGACGGCTGCAGCCTGTCCGAAGCGGGCAAGGTCACCGGCTGGCTGTACAGCTAGAAAGGACCTGACATGTTTCTGGAAGCTCCGTTCACAGAGGCCAAGCTCCGCAAGTTCCGCGTGGGCGACCTGGTGGAGATCACGGGCATGCTCTACACGGGCCGCGACGCGGTGCACAAGTACCTGCACGACGGCGGCAAACCGCCCGTGGACCTGCAGGATTCGATCATCTACCATTGCGGCCCGGTGGTCGTGCGCGAGATGGGCAAGTGGGTCGTCAAGGCCGCGGGCCCGACCACCTCGATCCGCGAGGAACCCTACCAGGGGCCGCTGATGGAGCGGTACGGCATCCGCGGCGTGATCGGCAAGGGCGGCATGGGACCCAAGACCCTGGCCGCCTGCCGCAAGGTGGGCGCCTGCTACTTCCACGCCATCGGCGGCGCCGCGCAGGTGCTGGCCGAGAAGGTGGTCGAGGTGCCGGACGTGCACATGCTCGAGGAATTCGGGTCGCCGGAAGCCATCTGGGAATTCAAGGTCGTGCGGTTCCCGGTCGTGGTGACCATGGACGCGCACGGCAAGTCGCTGCACGCGAAGGTCGAGGGCGTCTCGGCGGCGGCCCTCGCCAAGCTGATCGGTTAGGAGGCATCGTGCCCAACGAGCGGACGGACCAGACGGCGGGAGGGATCCCGCATTCCGTAGACGACGTCATCTCCCTGGCGCGCGTTCTCAACATCATCTGGCGGCGCCGGCTGATCGTCCTGCTGCTCACCCTGGCCGGGCTGGCGGCGGGCATCGTGTACGTGGCGATCACGGATCCGCTGTACCGCGCCGTCGCCACGGTGCGTCCGGGCATCACCAGCTACGCCGCGGGGGGCGACCCGCAGCGCTCCTGGCAGCTCAAGGACATCGTGCGCTGGTACCGCAGCGGCCTGTACGGCGAGGGCGTCCAGCGGGGTCTGGGCTTGCCCAAGGGCGCTTTCCGTCCCGACATCATGGCCGAGTTCATTCCCCGCGGCGTGGGCATCCAGGGCGGCAACGTGGTCACCTTGACCACGCTGAGCACGTCCCGGGAACAGGCCGAGCGGATCCTCGCCGCGTCCATCGAGACCTTCAACAAGTACGCGGAGATCAACTCCGTGGGCAACGACCTGTCGCTGTCGCGCCGCGTACTCGAGAACGAGATCGAGAAGCTGGGCCACGACCGCGACGACATCGACATCAAGCGGGATCTGCTGGAATTGCGGATCGGGCGCAAGGGCGACGAGCTCAAGGGGATCGAGATCGAACAGCAGCGTCTCGCGCTGGCGGTCAAGGAGCACCTGGCCCGGCAGGGCCTGAGGGACGAGAAGGCGGGGATTCTCGAGACGGGTGTGGACTCCACGCTCACCGGCCTGCGGGAGATGTCCTACTACCTCGAGCGCATGCGGGCGAAGGAGACCCGCCAGGGCGACCTCGATTCCACGCTGTCGTCGGTGCCCGAGACGGAGAAGTTGCCGTTCCTCTGGTGGGAGCTGGCGCAGGACAAGACGGCCATAGCCGGAAGCATGCTCATGAACAGCCTCGAGATGCAGGCCGGCATGTGGGAGGACCAGCTCGCGGCCACGGAATTGCGGCACACCAACGAGATCCAGGAATACCAGCACGAGAGCGAGCTCCTGCTCAAGAACTACGAACTGGCCTACCGCAAGGCGCTCCTGGAGTCCGAGATCAGGGAGATGGAGATCAACCGCGACCGCTCCCTGTCGCAGGAGCTGATCAACATCGCGGACCAGATCCAGGTGCAGCGGTCGCGGCTCGAACTGCTGACTCCCCTGGAGACGATCGGCACCATCTTCGTCAGCGAGAATCCGGTGCGCCCGCGCAGGCAGCGCGCAGTGGGTCTGCTGACCCTGATGGGCTTCCTGGGCTCGCTGGGCCTGGCCCTGGTCTGGGAATACATGTCCCTCAACCGCCGCGAGATCTTTTCCGATTCCCGGTAGAGTTCCCCCGGACGGTTCCGACGTTGGAACCGTGACGGGTCCCTAGTATATTGGCACGGCTCCGCGGCCGAGCGGCCCGGAGGGTACACCGACCACTGAGGGAGTAACCGATGAAACGATCCCTGATCCTCTCGACCCTGGCGTTGCTGCTGCTGACCCTGCCGTCGACCGGCTGCAAGGAAGACGCCGAAACCGCGGCAGGTCCGCAGGAAGTGACCGTGATGGAAGGCCTGACCTATATGGACGTCGTCGTCGGCCCGGGCGAGACCGCCGTCAAGGGCGACGTCGTCGATGTGCACTACACCGGCTGGGTGTTGACCGAGGGCGTGAAGGCCCCCGAGCCCTTCGACAGCTCCGTCGCTCGGGGCGAGTCCGCCAAGTTCGACGTGGGCGTGGGGAGGCTCATCAAGGGCTGGGATGAGGGTATTCCGGGCATGCAGGTCGGCGGCAAGCGCGAGCTGACCATCGCGCCTGATCTGGCCTACGGCACCGTCGAACGTCCCAACATCCCCGCCAACTCCACGCTCTTCTTCGAGGTGGAATTGCTGGGCATCGTTAGCGTGGAGATCGTCGACACGCTGGTGGGCGAGGGCGCCGTCGCGGAGATCGGCGACACGGTGACGGTCCACTACACTGGCTGGCTCTGCGAGGACGGCGCCAGGGTCGGCGATCCCTTCGACAGCTCCTTCAATCGCGACGAGCCCTACAGATTCCCCCTCGGCAAAGGACGCGTCATCAAGGGTTGGGACCAGGGCGTCAAGGGCATGAAGACCGGCGGCAAGCGCACGCTCATCATCCCGCCCGACCTGGGCTACGGCGCTCGCGGGGCCGGCGGTGTGATCCCGCCCAACGCCACGCTGATCTTCGATGTGGAGCTGGTGAGCATCGAGGGCAAGTGACATACCCGCTTCCGTGTGGGTGATGCGAGGGGGTGTCCCGGCCGGGCACCCCCTTTGCCGTCGCCCGGCCCGCCGAATATCCTTGCAGAGAAAGAATCCGTTCATTATCGTCGAAAGTTGATTCAGGGCGATCACTGCAAGGTTCGATCGCTTTTTGCATGTCCGCGAACAGAGTGGTTTCGCGGCGGTGGCGCGGATCCGGCGCCGCCTTCCATCCACGTCGAGACGAAGGGTGAACCTCACATGGGCAACACGATCTACCTGATTCCGGCGGCGGGCGTGCTCGCGCTGCTATTCGCCTTGGTCAAGACGGCCTGGGTCAAGAAGCAGGACGCGGGTACGGACACCATGAAGACGATCGCCGGTCACATCCACGAAGGCGCCATGGCCTTCCTGGGACGCGAGTACAGGGTTCTCTCGATCTTCGTCGTCGTCGTGGCCGTGCTGCTGGCCTGGGGCAACGCCAGCCTGGAGAACTCGCACTGGCTGATCGGCCTCTCCTTCGCCTTCGGCGCGCTCTGCTCCGGCCTCTCGGGCTTCTTCGGCATGAAGATCGCCACCATCGCCAACGTGCGCACCACCGCTTCGGCCCGGACGAGCCTGAACAGGGCGTTGTCCGTGGCCTTCAGCGGCGGCACCGTCATGGGCATGTGCGTGGTCGGGCTGGCCGTGATCGGCCTGAGCATCCTGTTCATCGTCTACGACAGGACCTTCATCGGCCAGGAGGGCTGGAACATGGGCCGCGTGCTGCAGGTCCTGTCCGGTTTCTCCCTGGGCGCCAGCTCCATCGCGCTCTTCGCGCGCGTGGGCGGCGGCATCTACACCAAGGCGGCCGACGTGGGCGCCGATCTGGTCGGCAAGGTCGAGGCCGGCATTCCCGAGGACGCCCCCCGCAACCCCGCCGTCATCGCCGACAACGTGGGCGACAACGTGGGCGACGTGGCCGGCATGGGCGCCGACCTCTTCGAGAGCTACGTGGGCTCGATCGTGGGTTCGATGATCCTGGGCGTGGCCTTCGTGGGCAACGGCGACATCAACGCCGTCCTGCTGCCCCTGGTGCTGGCCGCCTGCGGCATCGTCGTCTCGATCGTCGGCACCTTCTTCGTGCGCACCACCGAGGGCGGCAATCCGCAGGCCGCGCTCAACACCGGCACCTTCGGCGCCGGCATCATCATGCTGGTCGTCACCTACTTCGCAGCCAAGATGATGCTCCCGGCCGACAAGTTCATGGGCGTCTTCTGGGCGACCATCGCCGGCCTGGCCGGCGGCATCGGCATCGGCATGATCACCGAGTACTACACCGCCGAGAACCGCGGCCCCGCCCGGAGCATCGCCAAGGCCTCGGAGACCGGCGCGGCCACCAACATCATCGGCGGCCTGGCCCTGGGCATGCTCTCGACGTTCCTGCCCATCATCGTGCTGAGCACCGTGATCCTGGTCGCCCACCACGTGGCCGGACTGTACGGCATCGCCATCGCGGCCCTGGGCATGCTCTCGACGACCGGCATCCAGCTGGCCGTGGACGCCTACGGCCCCATCGCCGACAACGCCGGCGGCATCAGCGAGATGGCCGGGCTGGGACCCGAGGTCCGCGCACGCACCGACAAGCTCGACGCCGTGGGCAATACCACCGCCGCCATCGGCAAGGGCTTCGCCATCGGCTCGGCCGCCCTGACCGCCCTGGCCCTGTTCAGCGCCTACCGCGTGGCGGTCGGCCTGGAAAAGATCGACCTGCTGAACCCGCTGGTCCTGGTGGGTCTGCTGCTGGGCTCCATGCTGCCGTTCCTGTTCAGCTCCTTCGCCATGAGCGCCGTGGGACGCGCCGCCTTCTCGATGATCGAGGAAGTGCGCCGCCAGTTCCGCGAGATCCCCGGCTTGATGGAGGGCAAGGCAACCGCCGATTTCCGCAAGTGCGTGGACATCTCCACCGCCGCGGCCATCAAGGAAATGATCATGCCCGGCATGATCGCCGTGCTGACGCCGGTGGCCGTGGGCTTCATCGGCGGCACCGAGATGCTGGGCGGCCTTCTCTGCGGCGTGACCGCCACGGGCGTGCTGATGGCCCTGTTCCAGTCCAACGCCGGCGGCGCCTGGGACAACGCCAAGAAGCACATCGAGGGCGGCGCCTTCGGCGGCAAGGGCAGCGACGCCCACAAGGCGGCCGTGGTCGGCGACACCGTGGGCGATCCCTTCAAGGACACGTCCGGGCCCAGCCTGAACATCCTGATCAAGCTGATGTCGGTGATCTCCCTGGTGATCGCCCCGTTGCTGATCTGACGAACCGCTCGTCCGCGCTGGCAGGGGCCGGCCCGCTCCCCACGGAGCGGGCCGGTTCTTGTTTCCGGTGTCCCGGAGTCCTCCGATACGACACGCGGGCTGTGCGTCACGGCGGGCGGATGTGGTATGATCTGACGACCATCATCTTCTGGGAGGGAGACATGACATCCACCACCCGCCATGATCGTCCCCGCCGACCGCTGCCGATCATCGCGCTGCTGGTTCCCGTGATCCTGCTGGCGCCGCGGGCGGCCGTCGCCCAGGCGTGGCAGGACGGCGTGGGCGAGGACACCCTCGGCCGCTTCGGCACCTGGCCCGAGTACGGTCCCGGTGACGACAACAAGTACGAGGACAACCTCATCGCCCGCCTTCATCCGGACCGGTTGCAGCGCACCGTCGCCGGACACTTCTACGAACTGGGCTTCGGCGCGCGGGACCCGGGGGAGATCCCCGCGGATCCCGTCGTCTCCGTCCTCGCGCGCAACTGGGTCTTCAAGCGCATCGACGTGGACCGTGGCGACTGCGGCTACCGTCTGGCGTACAACGCGTTATCCGCCGGTTTTCTCATCTCCACCGAGGAGCAGGGCTGCTCCCTGGCGCCTCCGGTGGATTTCGCCCGCATGGCGTACGTGGGCCCGGGGGGCGCGGTGGTGAAGAGCCTGACGGGCCCGACCATCGAGGGCCGCTACTACCGCCGGGCGGTGGACGGCGATTGGGCCGAGAACTGGCTGCTGGTCTGGGCGGCCGACGGCGGCGCCGCGGGCGTCCAGGTGCCGATCCTGCTGCTCTGTTCGGACCATCCCGACTACGTGCAGTGGTGGGAAGGAGAGCTCTATATCCACTTCGACGAGACGGCCGGCGCCACCACCGACGTGCTCGTCGCCTTCCTCGACGGGATCGGCTCGCGCGCGGAGGCCGAGGTGGCGGGCTGGAGCGCTGCCCTGCCCGCCGACGTGGAGGAGCGCTGCCGGCTGCTCTCACGCACCCTGCTGCCCTTTCCCTCCGGCTGTCGCGAGGAGTTCCGGCTAGACGAGGCCGCCGGCACGGTCGAGGTCCGCGACACCTACGCCTACGAGCCCTGGGCCGACAGCTGGGACACGCCCGTGCGGGGACTGGCGCCGCTGCCGCCGGTGGCGGCGTATGCCCACGACCGCGGCTATCCCGTCGTCGTCGACCCCGCGCCGACCGATCTCGGGCTGCCGACGAAGAACGGTCCCCTGCGGGCCCTGATCGGCGCCGACACGATCGTCTACGGCCTGCCCCTGGCGCCCCTCTGGACGCTGAACCTGGTGCCCTCGCCGGCCGGCGCGACCTGGTCCGCGCGCGCCCAGCGCCTGCTCGAGCAGCACACGGCGACGCTGGTCTGGGACCTCGATCTCTCCACGGGGGGCGGCGCGTGGTCGCTGAGCGGGGCCCGCGGCCAGTTCGAGTCCCTGCTCGGCTGCGCGACGCCTTCGCGCGGCTTCTTCCTGCGGCGCTGTCGTCAGGTGCTGGCCAAGGTGCTGCTGGACTTCGGCGCCGGCGGGCCCTGGCAGCTGCGCCAGGTGCCCGGCACCGACCACGAGTACCACTACCTGATCCACTTCAACAACCACCCGGACTATCCCGGCGACCAGGACTGCGGCGCGGGCGCGCCCCTGGAGTACATCTACCAGTACGCCCTGCACGCGGGGGACTGGACGACCGTCGTCGACGCCTGGGCGGACATCGAGAAGATCTTCCACTACCTGGAGATCGTCAGCGACTGGGCCTGGATGGCCAGCTCCTGCCGCGACTACGGCGGCGGCGGCGCGTTCCTGGACATGTTCCCGTCGCAATGGATGGGCTACCTGAGCTTCGCCAAGCTGGCCCGCGCCGCCGCCGGCGCCCTCGGTCCCGCCGTGAGCGAGCGGGGGGACTTCGCCTGGTACCTGGCGTCGAAGGGCATGGTCCCGCTGACCCAGCGTCTCGGCTTCAAGGACGGTTACGCCGCCGCCTACTACGACTTCACCGCCGATCAGGTCTGTACCGGCTTCGGGGAGTACGAGCCCAACCCCGACGCGGGCATCCCCGGCTTCTGGTGCGGGGCCCCGGTAGGATCGTTGATCGACTACCAGGCCAAGCTCATCGCGGGGGAGAGCTTCCACCCCCTGGTGGACCAGTCCTACCTGCGCTGGGTGCCGCAGGACTACGCCGACCTGATGCAGCTCGCCTTCGCCGTGAACGGGGGGCTGGCCTACGATCTCAGCGACGCCGCCTGGGCCTACAACAAGTACCATGCCTTCCGCTCGGTGGGCTGGAATCCGACCGAACTCGCGCAGATGTGGTCGGACATGCACGCGGAAGACTACTATTACGACACCCTGCTGGGGCCCGACCTGCCCGACAACGGCTTCGTCTACCTCGATCAGGTGTGCCGCGACCAGACCGTCTGGGCGCTCGGCAACTGGGAGCCCGGCCTGCTGACCGAGGCGTCCGTCGATCCGGTCACGGGCACGCTGACTTTCCGGCTGGAGAACGACGGTGCGCTGGCCGGGGACGTGGCGATGACCGTGCTCAGCCGGGACGCGCCGATCGCGGTCCTGATCGACGGCGCCGCGGCGCCCTACGACTACGATCCGGACTGGGGCGTGGTGAGCTTCACCGTCGCGGGGGCCGGCCGTCACGCCGGTGCGGTGCAGGTGCCCTTCATCCTGCCTCCCGGTGGCCTCGAGCCCGACGCCGCGCCGGCGGGCTATGGAGACAACCGGGTGGCCAACGGCGACTTCGAGGAATGCCACCTGCACGAGAACTGGTCCCGTCCGTGGCTGGTCTACGATCTCCCCTACTACAACCAACCCCTCGCCGAATCCGGCGTCGTGCACGCCGGCGATTACGCCATGCGGCTCCACTGCGGCGGCACGGACGACCGGTGCAACACCTTCCAGAACATCCACGTCGGGCCTCACGAAGGCTATACGGTGAGTTTCTGGTACAACACCCCCTTCGATCTGAGTCAGGACTCCCACTTCAGCGTGGTCTGTCAGGAGTACGACGAGGACAACCCGGCCCACGAGCGCTGGCGGGCGCTGCAGATCCCCGGTTTCGTCACGCCCACGGACGGCTGGCAGCATGCCGAGATCGAGATGCAACCCGATCCCCTGCTGCCGGGCTCGGCCATCGTCCGCCTCCACTTCCGCTTCCAGGACGAGTCGGCAACGATCTACGTCGATGACGTGGAGTTGATCCCCGAAACGCTCGTGGCCGTGTCGGATCCCGGGGAACCCGATGCGGCGGGTACCGGTCCGCGGGCCGTCTTCGGATTGCTGGGCTGCCGGCCCAACCCCTGCAATCCGTCGGTTCGCATCTCGTACCTGCTCGCCGCGGTGGGCGGGCACGAGGTGGCGCTCTACGACCTGCGGGGCCGCCGGGTGCGCGCCCTGGCCGCTGGCGCCGCACCGGCCGGGCGGCACGAGACCGTCTGGGACGGGCGCGATGACGACGGTCGGAACTGCTCCGCGGGAACCTACCTGGTGCGGTTGCGGGCCGGTGGACGCATGGACCGGCAGAAGGTTGTCCTGGTGCGCTAGAGGAGGCGGTGTGATGCGTCGAGGTTTCGCGTGGACGATCGGCGCCTCCGCCGCCGCGATGGTGCTGGCCGCTGTGGTTTACGTGGTCGGCGGCACCCAGCGGCTGTCTCGCTGGGAAGTGGTCGAGGTCCGCGACCCCGCCCGCATCCAGCTGAACCGCTGCGTGTTCCGCTCCGGCGGCCTGCGGCCGGGGCAGGAGCTGGGGCCCACCCTGATCATCACCGAACGCGACAGCGAGCTCGCGCTGCGCCTGGGCGGTCTGCTCGCCCTGCGTCTGTCGCCCGACTCCACGCTGGACCTGCCGCCGCCGCCGGCCCGCTGGATCGGCCGGCACCGCACCCTCGGTGTTGAGCGGGGAGAGGTCGCCCTCACGTGCGGTGGCCGGGCGCTCGGCGACAGGCTGGTCGTCGGCACCGAGGCCGCCGAGATCGGCCTGGACGGCGCCGATATGGTCGTCAGATGCGGCGCCGCAGGAGTAGACGTCATCCTGTTGCGCGGCGCCGCCGAGCTGGTGACGCGCGACGGTCACGTGCACCGGCTGGCGGGTGAAGTCGGGATGCGCTTCGCGGGCGCGGGCCCGCCGCAGATAATCCCTGTGGACCAGCGGGCGCGCGGGCTGGTCGCGGCCCTCCCTGATCCCTAGCCTGGATTATTCGTCCGCACAGCGACAAGCTCCGTGTTAATATGCATTGTATCTATGGGTTAGGGCGTTCGGGAAAAAAGTATTTTACATGTGACTCCGGCAGGGTACGCTCTGTCTAAACGGGTATGGCATGTGTGTCATCGGCTCGTCGGTCGGCGATCGTCCTGCAGTGAGGATCGCCGATTACCGGTGTCGTCCGCGAAAAAGCCTTGGTTGTCTGCGAGTCCATGTACGCGTGGCCGATCGCGGACGACCGGCAACCCGTAGAAGAGGGGGACCCATCATGAAGAAAACGTTGACTTCGGTCGTGATCTTGGGCGTCTTGCTGATCGCCTCGATGACCGCGACTGTCCAGGTGCTGGCGCAGGGCGCCGGACTCGAGCGAGAGATCCAGGATGTTGAGAAGCTGCTCCAGGACGCTCGCGATCGGCACATCCAGATCATCGCGCCGAGCTATTACGAGAAGGCGGAGAAAAAGCTGCAGGAAGCCAAGGCACGCTTCGATAGCAAGGGCAAGATCGAGAATATCCGAACCATGCTGGCCGAGACGCGGACCGAGCTGAAGCAGGCGGAGACGTTCAGGGACGTCGGCGAGCTGATCCTGCGCGATGCGATCGTAGCCCGTCAAGAAGCCCTGACGGCCAATGCTCCCGAGCATGCCGCGGCCGAATGGAAGAACGCCAAGGAGGCCCTCTATCAGGCCGGCCGAGAGATCGAGAAGGGTAACCACAACAACGCCCGCGCCCGCGCGGCCGACTCCGTGCGGCTGCTGAAAACGGCCGAGTTGGAAGGCATTCGCAACGATCTGCTCGGCGAGGCGCGGAGCGCCCGCGACACGGCCTTCCAGGACAAGGCCGACAAGAAGGCGGCGGCGACGTACGCGGCGGGCGAGCGCCATCTCGCCGCAGCCGAGGCCATTCTGCGTGAGGACCGCTACGACAGGGAAGCCGCGGCGGGCAGCGCCGTGGAAGCCATCAAGTCGTTCCGCCATGCCCGGGACATCGTGGCCGTGAACCGACGCCTCGAACGCGGCGACTCCGACATCGAACTGGAGAAGCTGGTCCTCGAACACGAACAGGAGATCGCATCGATCGCCGACGCGGTCAACGTCGGCGCCGATTTCGCCGCCGGCCGCGGCCAGGTACTCGACGGCATCAAGGCCTCGATCGTCAGCCTGCGCAGCGACCGCGACGCGCTCCGCTCCGAAGTCGGCGAGCGCGACGCTCGCATCGCCGGTCTGAAGAGCGAGCAAGAGAACCTGAGCGCGCAGCTGGGGAAAGTGAGTGGACAGGAGCGCCAGGCCGCCGCCTCCCTGCTTTCCCGGCAGGAGCGCGACAGCCGGATGGCCAAGGTTCGCGGCCTGTTCGCCAAGAACGAGGCCGAGATCGTCACACGCGGCGACGAGCTCATGGTTCGTCTCTACGGTATCAGCTTTCCCGTGGGATCATCCGAGATCCGTCCCCAGGATTTCGGTGTCCTGACGCGCGTGCAGCAGGTGTTGCGGGAGTTTCCAGCCGCCGAAGTGACGGTGGAAGGACACACCGACTCCAGCGGCGACGACGACTACAACATGCAGTTGAGCGACCGCCGCGCCCTGGCGGTCAAGAGCTACCTCGACGCCAACATGGGGCTGTCCGCGGACCGCATCTCGGCGAAGGGCAGCGGTGAAACCAGTCCCATCGCCAACAACGAGACCGAAGCGGGACGGGCCAGGAACCGGCGCATCGAAGTGCGTCTGTTGCTCCCGCCGATCGGCCAGTAGGGACGAGACGGCAGGAACGAGGGCGGCCCGCTCCGTGTCGAGCGGGCCGCCGTCTTTGTCGGGCGATCCCTAGAACTCGTAGCCCAGGCCTATCGACACGATGCCCTTGTAGCCCAGCCCCAGCGCCAGGTCCAGCGCCGCGGCACCGCCGAGCCGCATGCCCAGCGGCGTGAACTGGTAGGCGAGCAGGAAGGTGTCGCCGGTCTCCAGCTCGTCGATGTCCGTCGTCGTGTGCAGCATCGAGACGCCCGCCATGGTGTCCAGGTACAGCGCGAACGAGCCGGTGCGCACGTAGTAGTGCTTGACGCCCAGCATGAAGGTGTAGAAGTCGTCGGAGACCCGGCCGGCGAGCTGTCCGGAACTCTCGATCAGGTACTCCTTCTCGTAGCTCGCGATGTTGAAGTGGGCGACCAGGCGAGACCGCTCGCCCATGGGCTTCGCGTACTCGACGAATGCCGCCGCACGCTCCGTCTCGGTGGACGGCTCGAGCGTGCCGATGGACAGCGTGGCCATGGTGATGTCGGTGAAGAGCTCGAAGAGGGTCTGCACCGGCAGGGCGCCCACCCCGGCCCGGAATTCGCCGCCCGTACGCCCATCGATCTCGGCGCGCGCGGCCGACGCGGCGACCGCCAGGACGCAGGCTGTGATCAGCGCGCGTCGGCCGGAGCGGAATCGGAGTCTCATGTCCATCTCCCGTCGCAGGGGTTTCGAATCGGCAAATTGGTCGCAATATGTGTGCCAGCCGCTGCACGAGATCGTCAACTGTCATGTTTGCAATGAGTTGAAAATAGCAGAGGGCTGCAGCCAGCCGGCCGCTCCGTATCCGCCCGCCGCGGCGGTTGGGCAGCGAGTGCGAAGATTCGAGACCGGCGTTGCCGGGGGAGATCAGACGAGAGCCGACGGGCATCGACGCCAGCGGCCTGGGCCAAGGCCCCGGACGCGGCGGCGGAGACGGCCCGCGGCAGCGGCGCCCTTTGCTTTGCTCCTCATATCCTGCTGTCAACAAATGAATTAAAAAACACATCAGCAGGTACGGGCGATCGTCAACCAGGCTGTTTAATTCTTGACGGGTTGTGTTTTATGCTGAACATTTGTGGCGGGAGGCCGGTCTCCGGCCGACCGGCCCGGAAGGAGAACGCGCATGGCTCTGTTGAGGCTGGACGACGCCAGGATCATCGACTTCGTGGCTCATCTGCAGGCGCGGAAAAAGGTCTACGCGCCGCACGCCAAGGGACGCGCGTCTTACGTGTTCGCCCCGGTCGAGCAGCCGCAGGACGTGGTGCTCGACTACCCGCGCACGCTCCACTCGGTCAAGAAGTACTTCATGCCGCCGCGGGAGGCGCTGCTCGATTTCAACCTCATCGAGAACACGTTCACGCCGCCGGCGCTCGAGCCGGTGAACGCCGTCTTCCTGGGCGTCCACGCCTACGACATGCACGCGGTCCTGAAGGCCGATTACAACTTCTCCCGGGGCCATCCCGAGAAGAACTACCTCGCGCGCCGGCAGGAGGCCGTCTTCGTGGGGGTGACCTTCACGCCGGACCTCTACCACTTCTCCGGCTCGGTGGGCATCGGCCCCGACGACACGACCGGTTTCGACGTCTTCCTGCACCGCGTCGAGGGCGGCTACGCCGTGGAACTGCTGACCGACGCCGGCCGACGGCTGCTGGACGGCTTCCCGCTGCCCGGATGCACGGACCGGCTGGTCGCGGGCGGCCATTTCCACCAGCACATCTACGTGCCGCAGGGCAAGCTCTTCGAGGTCTTCGAGCACGGCTACCACAACGAGGTCTGGGAGGAGGTGGCGGCCCGCTGCACCGGTTGCGGCACCTGCAACCTGGTCTGTCCGACCTGTGTCTGCTTCAACGTGGAGGACCGCGTCGACGTGACCGTCACCCGTGGCACGCGCGAGCGCTACTGGGACAGCTGCCTGCTGCGGGGCTTCGGCGAGGTCGCCGGCGGCGAGGTGTTCCGCGAGCACCTGGCGGGACGGCAGCGCCACCGCGTGTACCGCAAGTTCAAGTACATCTCCGACCTGACCGGCGAGCCCTGGTGCGTGGGCTGCGGCCGCTGCACGGCGCACTGCACCGCCGGCATCAGCATCGTCGACATCGTCAACCGGCTGGTCAACGACTACGACAAGCAGCGGACGGCGACGGTCTGAGCGGGGGCCCGACAAGGAGATCACGATGCCTCAGCGTTACCTCATAGATCCCGCCCAGGCGCAGGACCTCTACCTGCCGCTCATGGCCGAGCTCGTGTCGGTCAAGGCCCTCACGCCGCAGGAGACCCTGTACGAGATCGCCCTGCCCGGGGGCCGCGATCTCGGGCACCGTCCCGGCCAGTTCGTGAAGGTGTCGCTGTTCGGCGTGGGCGAGGCCCCGTTCTCGGTCTCTTCCTCGCCGACGAAGCGGGGCAGCTTCGAGCTGGGCATCCGCACCGTGGGCATGCTGACCGAGGTCATGCAGCGCATGGGGCCCGGCGAGAAGGTGGGCATCCGCGGCCCCTTCGGCAACGGCTTCGACACCGGCGCCCTGCGCGGGAAGGACCTGCTGATAATCGCCGGCGGCATCGGGCTGGTGCCCCTGCGCTCGCTGATCAACTTCGTGATCGACAACCGCGACGACTTCGGCCGCCTGATCATCTGCTACGGGAACCGCTCCGATGCGGAGCTGCTCTTCGCCGAGGAGCGCGCGGCGTGGGAACGGGATCCGTCCATCGAGTACCACGTGACCGTGGACCGGGGCTCGTCGCAGTGGCGCGGCCGGACCGGGGTGATCACCACGCTGCTCCCGGGCCTGAAACTCGACGTGGACCGCACGGCGGCCTGCATCTGCGGCCCGCCCGTGATGTTCCGCTACGTCCTGCTCGCCCTGCGCGCGAAGGGCATGCCCGAGAAGGGGATCTTCCTGTCGCTGGAGCGGCGCATGAAGTGCGGCGTGGGCAAGTGCGGCCACTGCCAGATCAACAACACCTTCGTCTGCACCGAGGGCCCGGTCTACAACGGCCTCGAGCTGAAGAGCCTCCAGGAGGCGTTGTGATGGCGTTCAAACCGCGCGTGGGCGTCTTCGACTTCACGGGCTGCGAGGGCTGCGAGCTCAACCACCTGAACTTCGAGGACCAGCTCCTGGACATCCTCGGTCACGTCGACTTCGTGGAGTGGCGCGAGGCCATGGACGAGCGGGGCGGGGAGCTGGACATCGCGTTCGTCGAGGGGTCGCTGTCCACGCCCGACTGCATCAAGCGCATCCACGAGATCCGCCGCAGGACTAAGGTGCTGGTGGCGGTGGGCTCCTGCGCGGTCCTGGGCGGGATCAACGCCCTGAAGAACATCCGGCCCATCGCGGACGTGCGCGAGGAGGTCTACGGCGAGGACAAGTACCTGTTCCCGACCCTGCCGGCGCTGCCGCTGAGCGCCGTCGTGGAGGTGGACCACTGCATCCGCGGCTGCCCCATGACGCAGCTGGAGTTCCTGAAGGTCTTCACCTCCCTGGTGATGGGCAAGCGGCCCGTGCAGGAGGACTTCTCCGTCTGTGTGGAGTGCAAGCTCAGGGAGAACGAGTGCGTCTACGGCCGGGGCCTAGTCTGCCTGGGGCCCGTCACGCGCGCCGGCTGTGACGCCCAGTGCCCGACCTTCGGCCAGTCCTGCATCGGCTGCCGGGGCCTGGTCACCGATCCCAGGCTCGGGGCCATGGAGGAGATCCTCGTCGCCCACGGGCTATCCATGGACGAGGCCCGCCGCAAGCTGCAGCTCTTCAACGCCAACCAGCTCGAAAGGGCGGCTCCATGAGCACCAGGCTCGACATCAAGGTCCACCACCTGACACGTGTGGAGGGGCACGGCGACATCGTCGTGAACATGACCGACGGCGTGCTGGAGAAGGCGCGGCTGGAGATCGTGGAGGCGCCGCGCTACTTCGAGGCGATGCTCAAGGGACGCAGCTTCCTCGAGACGGCCATCATCACCTCGCGCATCTGCGGCATCTGCTCCCTGGGCCACCAGATGACCTCGTTCAAGGCGACCGAGCAGGCCCTGGGCCTGGAGGTCAGCGAGCAGACCCTGCTGCTGCGCAAGCTGCTGGTCCACGGCGCGACCATGCAGTCGAACGTGCTGCACGCGCTGTTCCTGGCCGCGCCGGACTTCCTGAAGGTGGGCTCGGTCTTCCCGCTGGTCGCCTCCCATCCCGACGTGGTCAAGGCCGCGTTGCGCATGAAGCGGCTGGCCAACGACATCGCCGAGGTTGTCTCCGGGCGGGCCGTGCATCCCATATCCTGCGTGCCCGGCGGCTTCACCGCGCTGCCGACCGCCGCCGCGCTGCGCGAGCTCAAGCGCCGTCTCGAAGAGCAGATGGTGCCGGACCTGGCCTTCGCGGCCGAGACCGTCGCCGCCCTGGCCGCCGAGATCCCGGGCTTCACGCGCGACACCGAGTACATCTCGCTGCGCAGCGACGACGACTACGCCCTCTACGACGGCGACATCTGCTCCAGCGACGAGGGCCGCGTCCCCGTCGCCGAGTATCGCCGCATGACCAACGAGCACGTGGTGTCCCACAGCACCTCGAAGCACTGCCGGGTCAACCGCTCGAGCTACATGGTCGGCGCCCTGGCGCGCTGGAACAACAACCACGACCGGCTGTGCCCGGCCGCGCTGGAGGTCGCCGGCAAGCTCGGTCTCGCGCCGGGCTGCAACAACCCGTTCCTGAACACCATCGCCCAGATCGTCGAGTCGGTGCACTGCGCGCTGGATTCCGTCGCCGTCATCGACGAGCTGCTGACGCGCGGCATCCGCGACGAGCAGCCGCATCAGGAGCCGACGCGCCACGGCACCGGCGTCGGCGCTACCGAGGTGCCCCGCGGCATCCTGTACCACGAGTACACGTACGACCGGAAGGGCCTCGTCGTGGCGGCCAACTGCGTCATCCCCACGGGGCAGAACCTCGCCAACATCGACGACGACATGAGGAAGCTGGTGCCCGAGGTGCTGGACCGTCCGGAACCGGAGATCGCACATCTGCTGGAGATGCTGGTGCGGGCCTACGACCCCTGCATCTCCTGCTCGGTGCACATGCTGGACGTGAAATTCGTCAGGTAGGTCGCGCGTGAGGATCGTGGCGGTGGGCAACCCCTTCTGCGGGGACGACGGCGTGGGCGCGGCCGTGCTGGAGCGCATCCGCGCCGAGGGGCTCTTCCCGGGCGCCGAGCTGATCGACGCGGGGACCGATGCCCTGTCGCTGCTGGACCGTTTCGCGGAGACCGGCGCGGCGGAGCGCTTGCATATCATCATCGACGCGGCCAAGATGGGATGCGAACCCGGCCGGGTCGTCGGGTTCGCGCCCGCCGAGGCGCGACGGCGCATCGTCTGGGACCGGCTGTCGCTGCACGGTCTCGGCCTGGCGGAGGCCTTCGCCCTGGCGGAGGGGCTCGGCGCGATGCCGCGGCGCGTGGTCGTCGTGGGCGTCGAGCCGACCGAGGTTCGCATGGACCGGGGGCTTTCCGACGCCGTCGCGGCGGCCGTCCCCGAGGTGATCCGGCTCATCCGAGCGGAGGTACGGGCAGATGAAGCGGACCATACTGGTCATTGACGACGACATCGATCTGGTGGAAGTCATCCGCCTGACCCTGGAGAATGCGGGCTTCGACGTGATCGACGCCCAGAGCGGTGCGCGCGGGCTGGAACTCGCGCGGGAGCAGGGGCCGGACCTGATCATCCTCGACGTCATGATGGGTGTGATCGACGAGGGGTTCCAGGTGGCCTACGAGCTGAGGGGGAACGATCTCACCGCCGACATCCCCATCCTCATGATGACCGCCGTCTCCGACCAGACCGGCTTCGGCTTCGATCCCGAACGGGACGCCGAGTTCCTGCCCGTCGACGAGTTCCTGGAGAAGCCGCTCAGCCCGCAGCGGCTAGTGGACCTGGTACGCAAGCACCTGCCCGCGACAGCATGATGAAAGCCGCGACATACAGCCCCGCGCCCGCCACCGACGAGTCGACCCAATTCGTCTCGGCCGCCTCGCTGCGCCTGCGGTCCGACTGGTTCATCAAGATGCGCTGGGGCGCTGCCGCGGGCGTCGCGGCGCTGACCCTGCTGGCGGGGGAAGTGGCGCACATACCGCTGCCGCGGGAGCCGATCCTCGCCACCGCGGCCGTGCTGATCCTGCTCAACGTCGTCTACGCGGTGCGCAACCGCCGCGTCGCGCCGGCCGTCATCGCGCACGAGCTGCGCGTGGTCAAGGTGCAGATGCTCATCGACCTGCTGCTGCTCACCGTGTTGATCAACCTCTCGGGGGGGCTCGAGAACCCCTTCTCCTTCATATACGTCGTCCACGTGCTGATCGCGAGCCTGCTCTTCAAGGGCAGGGACGTCTACCAGGTGGCCCTCTTCAGCGCGGTGCTGTTCAGCTTCGACATCCTCGGCGAGCACTTCGGCCTGCTGCCCCACAACCACCTGCAGGGCGGCGGCGTGCTGACCCACGCGCCGCTGTACATGGCCGTCAGCCTGGCGTCCTTCTGGCTGGTCCTGTTCGGCTGCGCCTACGTCGGCGCCTCGATCATGCGCCACAACCGGACCATCAAGAACGAGCTGGTCGCGCGCCAGCGCCAGCTCGTCGCCGCCGACAAGGCCAAGCTGGATTTCTTCCGCTTCGTCTCGCACGAGGTGAAGACGCCGGTCGTCACCGCCCAGAGCGCGGTGGAAGCTGTGCTCGGCGTCGCGGGCGGCGAGATGTCCGCCAAGGCGGCGGAGACGCTGCGACGGGCGGTGCGCCGCCTGAACCAGGCCCTGGAGATCGTCAAGGACCTGTCCGACCTGACGCGCACGCGCATGAGCGCCGACCGGGACGTCGCCGAGGTCAACCTCAGCCGGCTGGTCGGGAAGCTGCTCGCCGAGCAGGGCGAACTCATCGCGGAGAAGGGGCTGGTCCAGACGACGGCGCTGCCGCCGGAGGATCTGGTCATGCAGGCCAACGAGACCATGATCGAGAAGATCTTCGACAACCTGATCAGCAACGCCGTGCGTTACGACATTCCCGGCGGCGCGCTGCGCGTGTCGCTGCTCGATCTGGGCGACTCGGTGCGCCTGTCGGTGGCGGACGAAGGCATCGGCGTCGCGCCCGAGGACCGCGACCGCATCTTCGACGAGTTCTATCGCACGCCTGCAGCCAAGGAGATGTCCGCTCTGGGCACGGGTCTCGGCCTGTCCATCGTGAAGCGGTTCACCGAGCAGCTCGGCGGCTCCCTGCAGCTGGACAGCACCCCCGGCACGGGATCCACCTTCACCGTCACCCTGCCGAAATCATGAGCGACAAGGTCAAATGCGGCGGTCTGATCGTCAGGCGCGGTCTCTGCATGCTGGAGATCATGGGCTACGAATGGCGCGCGGGCAGGTCGTCGCGCATCCTGGCCATGTTCGGCGAGAACGAGATCCCGCTGTGCTACCTGTCCCTCGGCAAGTGCGCCGACGGCAGCAAGCAGCTGGTCCTGTGCGTCGAGCACAAGATGCGCGAGCGGTGCCGTCCCATTCTCGACGGGGTACGCGACGAGTTCATGCCCCGGGCGCTCGGCGTGGTCGAGGACGTGGTCATCCTCACCGTCTACGGCCCCCACTTCTACGAGCGGGTGGCCCTGGCCAGCGAGGTCTACGGCTCCACCTGCGAGGCCGGGATCGACGCCCATTCGGTCGGCTCGTCGGTCAACAGCATCAGCCTGGTGGTCGACGCCGCGGACGAGCCCGGGACCATCGCCAGCCTGCGCACGCGCTTCGTCTGGCCGGAGTGACCGTCAGCAGATCCGCGGCAGCTGCTCGCCCGCCGGCATGTCCACGATCCTCTCGGTGCCGAGGGCCGTCCGCAGCGCCACGATCCCCGGATGCTCCGCCACCACCCGCCCGATGACCGCGGCCGCGCGTCCGTGCTCGTGGTCCCGCATGGCCGCCAGCACCGTATCCGCCGTCTCGCCCGGCACCACGGCCACCAGCTTGCCCTCGTTGGCCACGTACAGTGGGTCGATGCCCAGGATCTCGCAGACGGCCATCACGTCGTCGCGCACGGGGATCGCCTCGCCGTCGAGAGCGAGGCCCACCCGCGACGCGGCCGCGAACTCGTTCAGGGTCGTGGCGAGCCCGCCGCGCGTGGGATCGCGCATGGCCCGCACGCCGGGACAGGCCGCCAGCACGGCGGCGACCAGGCCGTTGAGCGCCGCCGTGTCGCTGCGCACCGACGACCGGAACGACAGTCCCTCGCGCGCGGTCATCACCGCCATGCCGTGGTCGCCCAGCGTTCCCGAGACGATCACCGCGTCGCCGGGCCGCAGGTTGGCGGACGAGAGATCCAAGCCCGCGGCCAGCACGCCCACGCCCGAGGTGTTGATGAACAGGCCGTCGCAGGAGCCCCTGTCCACGACCTTGGTGTCGCCGGTCACGACCGTCACGCCGGCCCTGCCCGCCGCCGTCTCCATGGAGCAGAGCACGCGGTGGAAGATCGCCAGCGGCAGGCCTTCCTCCAGCACGAAGCCCACGCTCAGGAACAGCGGGCGCGCGCCGCACATGGCCACGTCGTTCACGGTGCCGTTGATCGCCAGGTCGCCGATGTCGCCGCCGGGGAACTCCAGGGGCGTGACCACGAAAGTGTCGGTGGAGAACGCCAGCCGGCAGGCCGGCAGGTCGAGCACCGCCTGGTCCTCCAGGCGCGCCAGGGCCGGGTTGGCGAAGCGCGGCAGGATGAACGTCTCGATCAGGTCCGCCGAGAGGCGGCCGCCGGCGCCGTGGGCCAGCTGCACCGTGTCGTGGCCGTGGCGGGGCATGGGACGGCGGAGCCCCGCGAGGTCCGGAGCGTCGCTCATGATCGGCTCCGCCGGCACTGCCAGTAGGCGGCGCAGGCTCCCTCGCTGGAGACCATAGGAGCGCCCAGCGGCGAGGCCGGCGTGCAGTCGGTGCCGAAGGCCGGGCAGGCGATGGGTTTCTCGAGGCCCTGCAGGATCGCGCCGCTGATGCAGACTTCGGGTTCGGCGGGGGAGATGTCGCAGACCTCGAACCTGCGCTCGGCGTCGTGGGCTGCGTAGGCGTCGCGCAGCCGCAGCCCGCTGCCCGGAATCACGCCGATGCCTCGCCAGGCCCGGTCGCAGACCTCGTAGACCTCGTCCACGACAGCCCGCGCCGTCGGGTTCCCGTGCCGGCGCACCAGCCGGTCGTAGCGGTTCTCCACCCGCGCCTCGCCGCGCTCGAGCATCTCCACGCAGCAGAGGATGCCCAGCAGCAGGTCCACCGGCTCGAAGCCCGTCGGCACGATGGGTACGGAGAACTCCCGCGCCAGGGGTTCGTATTCGTCCCACCCCATGATCGTGCAGACGTGGCCCGCGGCCAGGATCCCCTGCACCCGGTTGGACGGAGACGACAGGATGGCCCGCATGGCCGGGGGCACACGCACGTGGCTGACGATCTCGCTGAAGTTCGGCAGCCCCTCGGCGGCGGCCTGCTTGACGGCCATGGCGTTGCCCGGCGCGGTGGTCTCGAAGCCCACGGCCAGGAAGACCACTTCGCGGTCGGGATGCTCTCGCGCCAGCTTCACGGCCTCCAGCGGCGAATAGACCATGCGCACGTCGCCGCCCCGCGACTTGACGCGGAAGAGGTCGTCCCGCGACCCGGGCACGCGCAGCATGTCGCCGTAGGACGCGAGGATCACCTCCGGGCGAGCGGCCACGGCGTGGGCGCGGTCGAGGGTCTCCAGGGGGGTGACGCAGACGGGGCAGCCGGGACCGTGGACCAGCGTGATCCGCAGGGGCAGCAGCCGGTCGAGGCCGTGGCGCAGGATGGCGTGGGTCTGGCCGCCGCAGACCTCCATGATCGTCCACGGCCGGGTCACGGCGGCGGCGATGCGGTCCAGCAGCGCGCGGGCCAGGGCGGGGTCGCGGAATTCGTCGAGATACTTCATGGCCGGTCTCCGGCCGGGCCGGCGTCGTCGTCCTCGTCGATCAGCGCGTTCAGCTCGGTCAAGGTGCGCAGCGTGGCGGCGGCCTCGTCCTCGTCGAGGACCTGCAGGGCGAAGCCGGCGTGCACGATGACGTACCGACCCACCGCCGCCTCGGGCACGCAGGACAGGCAGGCCGCGTTCTCGGCGCCCGCGTAGTCGATGCGGCCCATCCTCAGGCCGTTCTCCTCGTAGATCTTCAGCCCCTTGCCGGGCACCGCGAGGCACATGGCCGCTCCTCCCGCCTGCGAACCGCACGGATGAACTCTCGGGTAGAAGGTGCCAACGGTCCGGCGTTAGTGCAACCTCAAACCCGGCAGTCGGGGATTCCGGTAAACATCCGCGCCCCGTATGGCATAGTGTACGTGTTGGAGGGCCGTCTTACCGCCGGAGGGTACACGGGCATCATGGGTGGCGACACGACCGACAGCCTGGCCGCACGGGCCACACGGGGGGACCGGGACGCCTTCCGGCGCCTGGTCGCGTCGGAGGCGCGCCTGCTGCTGGCCGTCGCCTACAGATACTGCGGGGACTGGGATACCGCGGCCGACCTCTGCCAGGAGACCTGGCTCCAGGTCCACGCCCGCTTCGACGACTACGACCCCGGCCGGCCGTTCCGTCCCTGGTTGCGCGCCGTCCACCGCCGGACCTGCCTGCAGCACCTGCGCCGCCCGAGCGTGCGCCGGGAACGCCCGACGCCGACGGATGTCCTGTACGGGCTGCTCGAATCCGATCCGGCGCCGGATCCGCTCACGCGCCTGGCGGCCGACGACCTGGTGGCGCACGTGCGCCGCGGCCTGGCCGTCCTGCCGCCCCGGCAGCAGGAGGTCCTGGCCGCCGTCGACCTGGAGCAGGACGATCCCGCCGAGACCGCGGCGCGGCTCGGCATGAGCTGGGCGACACTGCGCACGACCCTGCATTTCGCACGCAAGCGGCTGGCCGAGAGCCTGCGCCGCCTGGAGGTAGAGACATGATCGACGAACGCACCTGGCTGGAATTCCACGACGGTCTGGACGCCCTGGCCCGCGGCGACGCGGACGCCGCTCTGCGGGAACGTCTGGCGGCCCTGGCGGACAGCCTCCCCGACGGCCCGGCCATGCTGGAGCTGGCGTGCAGGCTCGCCGGCGACAGGATCGGCGATCTGACCGAACGCGCCCCCGCCGCCCTGGTCGCCGCGACCTGGGACAGGCTCGCGGCCGCCTTGCCCGACCGCGTCGCGGCGCGGCGCCCCGCCGCGATCTGGCCAGGGGGCCGAGCCTGGTCCGGCCTGGCCGCGGCGGCGGTGATCGCCCTGGTCTTCCTGTCCGGCTACCTCGTCGGCGAGCGGCGGCAGATGCAGGCACGCCTCGACGCCGTGCTAGCCCACGATACGCGCGACGCGCCGTCGGGGGATCGCTGGCCCGGCGTGACGCCGGGCCTCGCGGGGGAACGCACCTGGACGGTCGGCGAGCTGCGTCTGCTGCTGGAGCGCCTGCCGTCCCAGGCGGTGATCGCGGATGCGGACGAGCTGGCGCGCCTGCTGGTGGCCGGACCGCCCCTGCGCCGCAATCCGGCGCGCAGGCTGCTCGCCGAATACACCGCGTCCGACGGCCTGACCGCCGGCGAGGCCCTGCGTCTGCTCACGGAGCTTTCGCCGGACCGCGACGCCGCACTGGATATCCGGAGGCTGGGTCTCGGCGCACCCCGCGAGATCCTGTCGTATTGAACGACGTCAAGAGAGGAGGCGCCATGAAGAGCGCTGGAAAGACCCGGGCACTGGTCGCCGCCGCCTCGGCGCTCGTCGTCCTGGCCGGCTGCCACGAGTACGAGGCGCGCGTCGAGATCCGCCCCGACGGCTCAGGCACGCGGACCGTGATCTTCTCGCCGGAACTGGACGAGGCGTTGTCGGAAGCTGAAATGCATCGGATTTTCGTGGTGTCGCCTGACGAGGGATGGGTAAGGGTGGAGGACGAGCAGGGCAAGGCCCGCTTCCGGCGCACGGTGACCAGCGCCACGCCGGACGGCTGGGCCGCCCTGGGCGGGGATGTCCGCCTGTTCAGCCGAACCGACGACCGGGACGGGCGCAAGGGCCCGGCCGGACTGCGGAACGACGTCTCCCTGGAAACCGGCCGCATCGACGGGGGCCGCACCTTCACCTACCGCGAGCGGTTGCGCTGGGACGGACTCAAGCGGGACCTCATCGACCTGATGGCCGGCGTCTACGAGCGGTGCGTCGTGGCGGCCTGGCCCGGGTTGCCGGACGTGTTCGTCGCCGAGCTGCGCGGCCTCTACCGGGGGCACCTGACCCAGACCTGGGAGCGTGTGCCCCTGAGCGACCAGAAGGACGATTTCCTCGACATCCTGGTCTCGGCCATGACGCCGGACGTGGAGGAACTGGTGAGCCGCCGCAACGCGGCCGTCGATCCCGTCGAGCTGGTCGATCTGGGCGTCGCCGTCATCGAGGACGAAGACAGCCAGGTCGAGGGGATCATCGAGCGCGACCTGATGGGCGTGGCGCAGGCCTTCGTCTCCAGCCTGAAGCTGAGCGTGGAGATGCCCGGCGAGATAATCGACACCAACGGCACGGTGGACGACGAGGGCGCCGTCGCCTGGACCGTCGGGCTGCTCGAACCGATGGACAAGCACGTGGAACTGGTCGTGCGCTCGCTGGTGCGCGACTGACCGGCCCCGCCGCCGGCAACGAAAGGACGGCCCGACATGAAGAGATCCCTGACCGAACGGTTCATGCTGGCTTGCGCCCTGCTGCTGGTCGTGTCGTACCTCTTGCCGATCTCGTACCAGCCCGTGCAGCTCGCCGCGGACGGACGGCCGGCCGGTCTGCTGGTGCAGATGTTTCCGGCGCCGGACGCTCCGTCGGCGAGGCAGTACAGCCACTTCTGGCAGGGATTCCCCCGGACCACCGCGGCGGTGTTCCTGCTGCCCCTGGCGCTGGCGCTGCTGCAGCGCGCGCGCATGGGGCCGGGGCTGCGCGCGACCTGCCTGTTCCTCACACCGGTGCTGGGGATCGGCGCGCTGGCGCTCCTGGTGGGCATGGTCGCCGCGGCCGACATCGATTTCTGGCCCTTCGCGCCCAGCGAGGTGGCGTACGGCGGCTACCTCGCCGTCGCTGCGCTGGCCATCTACAGTCTGCTGGCGCTGGTCTCGCTCAGGACCTTGCGCACGCCGCCTGTCCCAGGGCGAGTCCCCCGTCGTTCGCCGGGAGCAGCCTAGGCGCGAGGGGAACCAGGCCGGCGTCCGCGAGGGCGCCGGTCATGCCCCGCATGAGGATCTCGTTCTGGAACACCCCTCCCGACAGCGCCACCTCGTGGGTGCCGGCAGCCGCGCAGGCCTGCACCGCGGCGGCCGTGAACATGTCCAGCAGGGTGCGGTGGAAGCGGGCGCTCAAGGCGGCGGCGTCCGCACCGGCGGCCAGGGCCGCGGCCGCGCCGCGGATCACCGGCGCCACCAGGGGCACGATCGCGCCTTCGCGCGTCTCGATCTCCCAGGGCAGGGGTTGCGCGGCGCCCACCTCCGCCGCCGTGGTCAGCGCCGTGAACTCGATGGCCGCCTGGGCTTCGTAATGCACGTCCGCCCAGCGGCCGGTCAGGGCGGCGACGGCGTCGAAGAGACGTCCGGCGCTGCTGGTCAACGGCGCGTTGATCCCCTTGTCCAGCATCTCCAGGATCTGCGCCACGGGCCTGTCGTGCAGCAAGGGCAGACCGGGCAGATCGTCGCTGCAGGCGTGGCGCAGGTAGCCCACCGCCGTGCGCCAGGGGTGACGGATGGCCGCGTCGCCGCCCGGCAGCGGCACAGGTTCGAGATGGCCCAGGCGCTCGAATCCCGAGGCGTCGCCGTAGAGGATCTCGCCCCCCCAGATGGTGCCGTCGGGACCGTAACCGGTGCCGTCGAGGATCAGCCCCACGGCGGGCCGGTCCAACCCGTGCTCGGCCAGCACCGCCACGAGGTGCGCGTGGTGGTGCTGCACGCCGACCAGTCGCTTGCCCGTCTGCGCCCGCGCCCACTGCGTGGACAGGTAACGCGGGTGCAGGTCGTGGGCGATGATCCCGGGTTCGCATTCGAACAGCCGCTGCAGCGTGTCGACGGTCTCCCGGAAGAACGCATGGGCCTGGAGGTTCTCGAGATCGCCGACGTGGGGGGAAAGGAAGGCCCGGTCCTCCTTCAGCAGGCAGACCGTGTTTTTCAGCTCGCCGCCGACGGCCAGCACGGCCGGCCCGGCCGCCGCCGTCCCCCGCAAGATGACCGGCACCGGCGCGTAGCCGCGGCTGCGGCGCAGCAGCCGCGGGCGGCCGTCGAGGATCTGGACCACCGAGTCGTCGGCGCGGCGCAGGATGTCGCGGTCGTGCAGCAGCAGGAAGTCGCAGATCCCCGCTAGGCGCACGCGCGCCTCGTCGTTGCCCAGGCAGATGGGTTCGTCGCCGGCGTTGCCGCTGGTCATCACCAGGGCGCGGACGCCGTGCGGCGCCAGCGCGTCGAAGAGCAGGTGGTGCAGGGGCGTATAGGGGAGCATCAGGCCCACGCGGCGATGGCCGGGCGCGACCGCGTCGGCCAGCCCCGCGTCCGCGCGGCGCTCCAGCAGCAGGATGGGGCTCTCCGGCGCGGCGAGCAGAGCCGCCTCGTCCCGGTCGACGCGGGCCAGCCCGCGCGCGGCATCCAGGTCGGTCACCATCACCGCCAGTGGCTTCGCCTCGCGGTGCTTGCGCGCGCGCAGGCGCACGACCGCCGCCTCGTCGTCCGCCCGCACCGCCAGGTGGAAGCCGCCGAGGCCCTTGAGGGCGCCGATGCTGCCGCCGGCGAGACGCCGCGCGCAGGCGACGAGGGCGTCCCCGGCGGTTTCGGCGTCCGGTCCCTCCAGCCAGAGGCGCGGCCCGCAGTCGGGGCAGGCGTTGGGCTGGGCGTGGAAGCGCCGGTCGCGCGGATCCTCGTACTCGGCCCGGCAGCGCGCGCACATGGCGAAACGGGCCATGCTCGTGCGGGAACGGTCGTAGGGGATGCGGTCGATGATCGTCAGGCGGGGCCCGCAGTTGGTGCAGTTGGTGAACGGGTAGCGGTGGCGGCGGTCGCCGGGATCTCGGATCTCGCCCAGGCAGTCCGCGCAGACCGCCGCGTCGGGGGGCACCAGCGTGGCGTTGCCGGGCGTATCCTCGCTGCGGCGGATGGTGAAGGCGACATCGCCGGTCGGTTCGATCTCAAGCTCGTCGACCGATGTTATGCGCGACAGGGCCGGGGCGTCGGCTTCCAGCCGGGTGCGGAACGCGACCAGGGTGTCCCTGTCTCCCTCGATCTCGATGAAGACGCCATCGCTGGTGTTGCACACCCCGCCGGCCAGTCCCAGCTGTTCGGCCAGGTTGAAGACGAAGGGGCGGAATCCCACGCCCTGCACGATGCCATCGACACGTAGCCTGCGGCGCGCCCGGGCCATGTCAGCCCTTCGGCTCCGCGCGCCGTCGGCGCAGCCAGGCGAACCAGCCGTCCAGGCCGTCGCCCGTGGTCGCCGACACCTCCACGAACGCCAGATCCGGATTGACCCGCCGGGCCGCCCGCTTGCAGGTCTCGATGTCGAAGTCCACGTAGGGCAGGAGGTCCGTCTTGTTGATCACGCAGAGGTCCGAGACGGCGAACATGGTGGGATACTTGAGCGGCTTGTCGTCGCCCTCGGTGGTCGAGATGATCACCACCTTCGCCGCCTCGCCCAGGTCGAAGAGGGCGGGACAGACCAGGTTGCCCACGTTCTCGATCAACAGCAGCGCGCCGTCGGCCGGCGCCAGTTCGTCGGCGGCGCGGCGGATCATCTCGCTGTCCAGGTGGCAGCCGTGGCCGGTGTTGACCTGGAGGACAGGCGCGCCGGCGGCGGCGATGCGTTCGGCGTCGGTGAGTGTCTGCTGGTCGCCTTCGATCACTACGATGGGCATCTCGTCCCGCAGCGCCGTGACGGTGCGCTCGAGCAGGGTGGTCTTGCCCGATCCCGGCGACGACACCAGGTTCAGGGCCAGGATGCCCTTCGCCTCGAACCAACCGCGGTTGCGCGCGGCGGTCAGGTCGTTGCGCCGCAGGATGTCCCGCTCGATAACGATGGTGCGCGGCGCGCCGTGGGGGGGGTGATGCGGGTGGTCGTGATCGCGATGATGATCGTGGGGGTGATCGTGATCACGACCGTGCGCTCCGCTCTCGCCGGGCTTGCGGAAGGTCACGGCGTCGCCGGGGTGGCCGCAGCCGCAGGTGTCGCACATGACGGGTCTCCAGACGGTTCAAGCGATGTCCAGGGAGCGGACGCGCAGCTCGCGCCCTGACGTGATCTCCACGCCGCCCGCTCCGCACTCCGGGCAGACGGCCACGAAGAAGGCAACCGGCACTTCGGCCCCGCAGTCGCGGCAGCGCCCGCGGCCGGGGATCTCGTGGATGACGAGCTCCGCGTCCGCCATCGGCGTGCCCGCGCGCGCCGCCTCGAAGCAGAACGCCAGGGAACGCGCCTCCACGCCCGCCAGGACGCCCACGTCGGCGTGGATCGCCCGGACCGCCCCGGCGCCGTGGGCGGCCGCCTGCTCGCCGGCGATCGCCACGATGTTCATGGCAAGGGACATCTCGTGCATCGCGTCCTCCCGGCTCCAAGATAGCACAAGCGGAACCGCCTACAAGCTTGCGGAAGGGGGGCATATCATCCACGTTTCTGGTATCACGACCAGACGCAGAGGAGGGGACCGATGCCCGAGCCCAAGATGAGCGCCCAGTTCGAGGGACGCCGTCCGTCCGTCATCCGCATGGCCCAGATCAGGTTCGACGAGCGCGACGACGGCACCGAGGCGATCAACGTCGCCATCGGCAACGTCTCGCTGCCCATGTACCCGGCCATGCGCGCGCGCATGAACGACCTGGGCGGGCCGGACAGCCCGTTCCGCGACGGCGTGGTCAAGTACTCGGCCACCAGCGGCAGCCGGGAATGCATCGACGCCTTCCTGAACGTCATCGCCAGCAGCGGCTTCGACACGTCCGGGTTGCACGCCCACATCACCGAGGGCGGCAGCCAGGCCATGGAGCTGATCATCGCCGGCGTCTGCGGTCCCGCCGGCAGCGGCGAGGATCCCCTGCTGCTGATCGACGCCGCCTACACCAACTACAAGACCCTGTGCGAGCGGCTGGGGCGCGCCACCTGTTCCATCCAGCGCACCCTGGGCGACGACGGCAAGTTCACCCTGCCCGACACCGCCGGGATCGAGCGGGTGATCCTGAAGCACGGTCCCAAGGCCATCGTGGTGATCCCCTTCGACAACCCGACGGGCCAGTACTACGACCGCGCGACGATGAACGAGCTGGCGCGCCTGGCCGTCAAGCACAACCTGTGGCTGCTGAGCGACGAGGCCTACCGCGAGCTCTATTACACGGACGACGCCTGCACGAGCATCTGGGGCGTCACCGAAGCCGAGGTGCCGGGCGTCGAGGGCCGCCGCATCTCCATCGAGACGTCGTCGAAGATCTGGAACGCCTGCGGCCTGCGCATCGGCGCCCTGGTCACCGACAACGAGCGGTTCCACCGGCAGGCCATCGCCGAGCACACGGTCAGCCTGTGCAGCAGCGTCATCGGCCAGTGGATCTTCGGGGCGCTCGCCCATGAGGACCACGCCACGCTGCAGGCCTGGTACGCCCGGCAGCGCGACTACTACCGCGGCATGCTCTTCGACTTCACCGACGCCATGCGCAAAGCCCTGCCCGGCATGATCGTCTCGAGCCCCGACGCCGCCTTGTACTCGGTGCTCGACGTGCGCGACATCGCGGCCGAGGGCTTCGACGCCCTCGACTTCGTGCTGTGGTGCGCGAGCGAGGGCTTCGTGATGCGGGACGGCCGGCGGATCACTGTGCTCACCGCGCCCATGGCCGGCTTCTACAGCGTGCCGCAGGGCGAGCCGAATCCGGGCCGCACCCAGGTGCGCGTGGCCTACGTGGAGTCGCCGCAGCGCATGAGGGCCGTTCCCGCGCTGTTCGCGGATCTCTTCCGGCAGTACGAGGCCAAGCGGGCGGGGGCGCAGGTGGGAACCTGACGGCGAAGTGGCGGGGCGCGGTCACGCGCGGCGGTCAGCGATACAGCTTCTTGACCCCGCTCCAGGTCATCGTCTCGTCGGCGATGCCGCCGTCGAGCGTGTAACCCGCAAAATGGATCCACGAGCCGACCCGGCACAGGACGACGTATTCGCCAGGCGGATCCGGTAGCGTTCCGGTGGCGTGCGGGGTCTCCACGCTTTCGCCCGGCATCACGACGGCACCGACCCAGAACGTGTCGTACAGCACGGTCAGCCCGCTCGAGACCTCGCGGATCCAGAACGCGTAGTCCGGCCCGGGTATGTCCGGATCGTTGCCGGTGTTGATGTAGATGACGTGGGCGGTTTCCCCGACGATGTATTCCGTCTTGTCGGTGACCACTCCGGCCGTGACGCAAGCAGCCGCCAGGACGATCATCGCCAGCGTGACGATTCGCAGAGAATGCTTCGTGTTAGCCTTTCGTGGGATCACCGGTACAAGGTCTTGACCGCTCCCCAGGTACGCATCTCGTTGGGTGAGGGATCGACCAATGTGTATTCGGCGCTCGGCGGGGGATCGGGAGGCATCCCCGTCATGAACACGTTTGCGGTGACTCGGTAGTGTCCCGGTTGATCCTGGATCACGCCGGTGTCCCAGTCTTCGACGTGGGTCGCCCCCGCCGGGAAGGTCGTCATCACGGGCAGGCCCACGCAGCCGTAGATGCACTCGGAGGCATCGAGATTCACGATGGCGATGAACGGAGAGGAATTGAACTCGGCGTCTTCCGGACCGGCGTTGTGGACCGTGATCTCGACCGGCGCGCCGAGCGCGTAGACGGGCTGGTCCGTCTCGATGGTGACGTTCTGGCCGGCGACCGGCAGGACGACCGTCACCAGAACGATCAAGACACGTGCGAACGGTCTCCGTGAGCGGATTCGCTGCGGCATGCATTCCCCCCTTCAGAATGCTGAAACCGATAGGCGGGGGACACGACCCTTCATTCGGGCAAGTATAGGGCATTCAGGCTTGTGTCTGCAATCAGTCCTGCGCAGCGCCCCCACCTTCCAGGTAGGGCTTGAGCCTGTCTACCAGGAAATGTACCCAGGTGCGCTCGATCACCGCGGGCCAGCGCGCGTCCACCTCGCCGGCGGCGTGGACCTCCACCGCCACCAGGGTGTGCCCCTCTTCCGCGTCCGCGAAGGTCCAGGTGGTGACCATGTGCAGGGAGTTGCCCGCCAGCCCCAGGGGCCCCTCGAAGCGCAGCATCTCGCCCCGCTTGGCGTAGGTGACCACGGCGTGGCGCACCCCGTCTCCGCTCTCGTCGAAGATCTCCATGAAGGCGCCGCCGGGCTTCGGCTCGATGTACATCCGCAACGGATCGCCGGACATGCTGTGGTCCCACCAGCCGGTTACGTCGCCGAAGGTGGCGTCGTAGACGGCGCCGGGCTGGCCGGGAACCGCGACCTCCACCCTGAAGGAGAAGGCGCCGGCGGGCGATTCGGCGGCGCCGGCGGAGATCGCCAGGCACAGGCAAGGAACGACGAGGGCAAGGCGGGACATGGGGCGCCTCCTGGTATGGGTCGGGAACCGCTCCATTTTACACCATCGCGTCGGCAGGGCAAGACGGCGCGGCCCGCCGCCGCGTAGCGATCGGCGACCGGCCCGCGTCCCCCGGAACTGGCGTGCGACCCTCCCCAGGGCGGCCCCTATTCCCCGTCCCCGTTCAACACCCCCAGCAGGTACTTGTCGAACCAGGCCAGATCCCATTCCATCTTGGCCAAGCGGTTCTCGTAGGTGGACAGGCCGTGACCCTCGTCGGGATAGACGACCAGTTCCACCGGCACGTCCAGGTAGTGGTACAGGGCGCGGTACAGCGCGCGCGAGTGGGCCGGCGGTACACGCGGGTCGGCGCCGCCCACGTGGATCACCGTCGGCGTGGTCACCCTGTCCAGGCCGTAGAGGGGAGAAGCGGCCTGGTAGTGCTCGGGGCGCTCCCAGGGCAACCCCTGCATGAAGTTGACCACGTGTCCGGGCGTGTCCTCGACGCCCCACTGGATCACCATGTCCAGCACGCCGGCGCCGCTGCTGGCGGCCTTGAAGAGGTCCGGGCGCGCCACGATCATGCAGTTGGTCAGGTAGCCGCCGTTGCTCCAGCCCATCACGCCGATCCTGTCCGGATCGGCGATGCCGTCGGCGATCAGCTTCTCGGTGCCGGTGACGATGTCGGTGACCTCGATCTCGTTCTCGCGGTCGATCAGCTTCGCGAGGAACTCGTCGCCGTAGCCCAGCGAGCCGTGGTAGTTGGGGCTGAGCAGGGCGTAGCCGTTGGCCGCCATCAGGGCGCGGCCGTAGATCCAGAGGCGGAAGCGGTACAGGGTCGACGAGGTCGGCCCGCCGTGCAGCTCGATGATCGCCGGCAGCGGCCCGTCGGTCGCGGGATCGTGGCCGGCCGGCAGCTCCAGGATGCCGTGCACCTCGTCGCCGTCGCCGCCGGTCCAGGTGTAGTCGAGGATCCGGGGCAGGATCCAGGCCGCCATCTGGGGATTGACGTCCGTGCGCGGCGTGAGCGCGCCCTTCTCCAGGTTGTAGAGGTCGCCCACGCGATCGAGCAGGTCCACGGCGACGACGGCCGTCTTGCCCTCGTCGTCGAAGTCGTAGGCCGTGCAGACCACGTCGCCGCCGGTCAGGTCGCGGGTCCTGCCCTGCGCGCCGCCGCTGACGCCGTCGACCTGGTAGACCCTGACGCGGCCGCGGTCCTCGCCCAGGTAGGTCAGGGCCCGGTTCGCGCCGCGCCAGGCGATGTCGCCCTGCAGGCTGACCGGGTGGGGCCGCGTGATGCGCTGCAGCTGGACGCCGTCGTCGCGCCACTCCGCCACCCAGAGCTGGCTGGCGAAACCGTCGTAGGCGATCGCGAAGGCCAGGGCCTTGCCGTCGTGCGCCCAGTCCATCTCGGTGATCCAGCCGAAGGGCGACGGATGGTCCTCGCGCCAGGCCTCCGACGTGACGTGCTCGATCTCGCCGCTGGCGAGGTCCAGCACGTCGATGCGCGACCACCCCTCGTTGAAGATGGTCTCCTCGTCGGGCGTGGTCTGCATGGCCAGCTTGCCGCCGTCGTGCGACAGGGCCATGAAGTTGATCACGCGCGTCGCCTCGAGCACCTGCTCGTCGCGCCAGCTGGAGAGGTCGAGCCGGCGCACCTCGTCGAATTCCACCACGCCGTGTCCGTACTCGAGATCGCTCCACTTCTGCTTGAGATCCTCCCACTCGTCGTCGTGTTTCTCCTGGCCGACGGTGTAGTAGAGATGCTTGCCGTCGCGGGTCAGCGCGAAGAGGTCCACGCCGTCCTCGATCCGGGTCACCGCGAAGAGGTCGGCGCCGTCGGGCCGGATGCGCCACACCTGGTGGCTGCCGTCGTAGGGTGGCCTCTCCTCGCCGCGGTCCCAGCTGCCGGCGAAGTAGATCCACTCGCCGTCGACGCTCCAGACCGGTCCGTGCGGCCGGGCCAGGTCGAAGGTGAGCCGCCGGCTGGTGCGCGCGTCGAGGTCGGTGAGCCACAGCTCTGAAGAGCGTCCGGCGCCGGGTCCGGCCCAGCCGCTCTGGATCCAGGCCGCGGACCCGTTGTCCGGCGACACCGCCGGGCTGTCGGCATAGACCAGGGAGAAATAGTCCTCGGGGACGATCACGTGATCGCGCTCCGCGGCGGCCCCGGCGCAGGCGGCGGCCGCGACGAGCGGGACGGTTATGAAGAGCTGCCATCGGCGCAAGGCGACGACCTCCTGCTGAAGGAATCGTGTTCCGTGCCGGACCACCATAGCATGCCGGGCCGTCGGATGGTATGCTTGGCGGGCGACATGGCGAGATTGTCGGCAGGTCGAAACGCTCTTCCTGCCGGTGGAAGGTGCGCCGCTCAGGACAGGACCGTCACGACGTCGCCCACCTGCACCGGGCCCTCCTCGCGCACGCCCATAAACACGCCGAACATGGCCTTCCCCTCGCGCGATCTGAAACCGGCCAGTGTGCGCAGGGGCTCCGCGCCGGTCGCGCCGGTGTCCGGGTCGACGGTCGTGTTGGGACAGCGCGGGCAGGGACCGAGCGCCTCGAAGACCGCGCCCCCGATACGCAGCGCGCGCCAGCCGTCCTCCTGCCAGGGGCGTCCGCCGGCCACGGATAGATTGGCCCGGAATCGGTTCAGGCCCACCGGCGCGTCCAGGCGCGCGTTCAGGTCGGCGAGGGAGGCTTCGCAGACCAGCAGGTAGGGCGCGTCCCCGGCGAAGCCGATGTCGGCGGAGGGGTCCGCCCGGGACGGTCTCGCGACGTCGTGGGGCATGAAGGCCAGCCTCACCGGTTCCCCCAGCAGCTCGCCGAACCAGGCGTCGGCCTGCTCCCCGGCGGCGGCCGCCACGATCCGGTCGCGCTTGAGCGTCACCGAGAACCGCGCGGCGCTCGGGCCGGGTGGCGCCACGACCAGTTCGGGCAGGCCCGGGGCGCCCAGCGACAACCCGTCTTCGCGCTGCGCGATCCGCAGGCGGGTCATCTCCGGGTGGGACTTGAGCATGACGGGCTCGCCAGAGGCGGTCGTCAGCAGCCAGCGGCGATCGCCGGCGAAGCCGCCGCGCGCGGCGTGGGCGATGGCCGGCGTGACGGCGCGACCGGCCTTCAGGGGGTAGAGTGACAGGGAAGACAGCTCGAGTTCGTCAGCGTGCATACCGTCGCTCCTTTCGCGATGCCCTTGAAGAAACGCCTCACCCCGCCGGCCGTCAACTCGCGATGCAGCCTGGCGCGAAAACCCGGCGCGGCGCGTGAAGAAGCGCACGCATGATGCACGCGGCTTGAAATTCCCGGGATAGCGTCTATCCTGGGGCCCTGTCCGCTCGTCAAGACGAGAACTCGAACCGGATTCGACAGGAGGAACCCCGTGAACAGGTTCATGACAACCGTACTCCTGCTGGCGGCGGCGGTGCTCATCGCCGGCTGTACCGAGCAGCAGGACGACGCCGCGGCCTGGAACGAGACCATCGCGGAGAAAGCCGCGTCCGGGGACCATGCCGGGCACACGGGCGTCGTGGCGGCGTCCTCGGGCCGGGAGGGACCCGCGGTTCCCGGCGGGACCGGACAGCCCGGCGGCAAGGTCCTCGAGACCTTCGACTCCGGCGGCTACACCTACGTCCGCCTCGAGACCCCCGGCGGCGAGCTGTGGGCGGCCGGCCCGGTCTGCGAGGTCGCGGTGGGCGGCGAGGTGGCCCTGACCGGCGCCATGGTCATGCGGAACTTCAAGTCCAGCACACTGGACCGTACCTTCGAGGAGATCTGGTTCGCTTCGGCCATCCGGCCCGGCGGCGTCGCGGTATCCGCCGGCCCGGACGACGAATGGAAGCGCGCCCACGACGACCTCGCGGCGGGCGGCGCGGGCATGGACTTCACCGACCTCGCGGTCCCGGCCGGCGGCTACACCGTCGCCGGACTCCACGCCGCCAGGGACGATCTCGCCGGCCGGCGCGTCAAGCTGCGCGGCAAGGTGGTCAAGTATCTAGGCGGTATCATGGGCCGCAACTGGCTCCATCTCCGGGACGGCACGGGCGATGTCGCCACCGGAGACCATGACATCACCGTCACCACCGACGGGTCCGCCCGCACTGGCGATACGGTGCTGGTCGAGGGAGTCGTCGCCCTGGACAAGGATTTCGGAAGCGGCTATTTCTACTCCGTCATCGTCGAGGAAGCGACCGTGACGTCGGAAGAGGCCCTGTAAGCGGAGGCGCGTCCATGCCCGAGCGCTCGATCCTGCACGTGGATATGGACGCCTTCTTCGCGTCGGTGGAGGTCCTCGACGACCCGCGCCTGCGGGGCAGGCCGGTCATCGTCGGCGGCACGCCAGAGGGGCGCGGCGTCGTCAGCGCGGCCAGCTACGAGGCCCGCGCCTATGGCGTGCACAGCGCCATGAGCGCCGCGCGCGCCGTCAGGCTCTGCCCCGAGGGCGTCTTCTTGCGCCCGCGCGGCGCCCGCTACGCCGAGATCTCCGGTCGCGTCTTCGATATCTTCCACGACTTCACGCCGCTGGTCGAGCCGCTGTCGATGGACGAGGCTTTCCTGGACGTGAACGGCAGCCTGCGCCTGTTCGGTTCCGCCGAGCAGATCGGGCGCCGCATCAAGGACCGCATCCGCCGCGAGATCGGGCTGGTGGCCTCGGTCGGCGTCGCGCCCAACAAGTTCCTCGCCAAGCTCGCCAGCGACCTGGAGAAACCGGACGGCTTCGTGGTCGTCGAGCTGGAACGCGTGCAGGAACTGCTGGACCCCCTGCCCGTCTCGCGGCTGTGGGGCGTGGGGCCGCGTGCGCAGGAGGCGTTGCGCGCGCAGGGCATCCGGCTCGTGCGTGATATCCGCCTGTCCGATGCGGCCCGCCTGGAAAGGGGACTCGGCCCGGCGCTGGCGCGACACGTCGCGGCCCTGGCCGAGGGCAGGGACGACCGGCCGGTGGTGCCCGACCACGCGGCCATGAGCATCGGGCACGAGGTGACCTTCGCCGCGGACATCGGGGACCGCGACGCCCTGATCGACATCCTCGACGGCCTGGCCGACAAGGTGGCGCGCCGCCTGCGCCGTGCGGGCCTCGCGGCGCGAACCGTCCAGCTCAAGGCCCGCTACCCGGACTTCTCCACCCGGACGCGGTCGCTCACCCTCCCGGCCCCGACCGATACCATGCGCGCGCTGCGCGACGCGGGCCGCGAACTCTTCGACGCCCACCTCGGCCGCCTCGGCCGTCCTCTGCGCCTGATCGGCATCACAGCCCAGAACCTCGAGCATGCCGGCGACCGGCCCGCTGAACTCTTCCCGGACCAGGCGCAGGAAAGGGACCGCACCCTCGACGCGCTCACGGACGAGGCCGTGGATCGTTTCGGCCGGGGCGCCTTGCGGCGGGGTCTGCGGCGTCGCGGGGGTCCCGACTGATCCGCCGGCCAGACCTTTACTTGCGGGCCGTCCCGTCTTCTGTGATCCTGAGCGGGGGCGAAAGGAAGCCAATGCGCAAGACTGTCATCGGTGTGATGGGCGGCAGCGTCGCCGACGCGGCCGCGCAAGACGCGGCGCGCGAACTGGGACGACTGATCGCGGAGAACGGCTGGGTGCTGCTCAACGGCGGTCGTGCCACCGGCATCATGGATGCCTCGGCCCGCGGCGCGCGCGAGGCCGGGGGGCTGACCGTGGGTGTGCTCTTCGACGACGACAAGGACCAGGGGAGCGAATACCTCGACCTAGTGATCCCCACGGGTCTGGGCGCCGGACGCAACGTCATCAACGTCCTGGCCAGCGATGTCGTGGTGGCCTGTCCCGGCAGCGGCGGCACCCTGTCGGAGGTGGCCATGGCCCTGCGCTTCGGCAAGCGCGTGGTCCTGCTCGGGTTCGATCCCGGCGCCGCCTTCCTGGACCGCTGCGGCGAGGGGGAGTGGAGCCTGGCCGAGACGCCCGCCGAGGCGATCGCCCAGGTCAAGGCGCGGCTCGCGCGGCCGATGGATGACTGAAGATGTGTGGAATATGCGGAGCCGTATCCCTCGCCGGCGGCCTGGAGCTGCCCGACGGCGCGGCGGAGAGAATGATCGGCGTGATGAGCCACCGCGGACCGGACGAGTACGGTGCGTGGCGGGACGTGTCCGTGTTCTTGGGGCACGCGCGCCTGAGCATCATCGACCTGAGCACCGGGCAGCAGCCGCTGGGCACCGCCGACGGGACGGTCTGGGTCACCTTCAACGGCGAGATCTTCAACTACATCGAACTGCGCGAGGAGCTGCGCGGACTCGGACATGTTTTCCGCACCCAGTCCGACACCGAGGTCCTCGTCGCGTCCTATAGCGAATGGGGCGAACACTGTGTGGACCGCTTCAACGGCCAGTTCGCCTTCGCCCTCTACGACCGCGGCCGGCGCCGGCTGTTGCTGGCGCGTGACCGCTTCGGCATCAGGCCCCTCTTCTGGGCCCGCCACGGCGACGTGCTCCTGTTCGCCTCCGAGGTCAAATCCCTTGCCGGCTGGCCCGGCTTCCGGCCCGAGCTGGATCCCGCGGCCCTGGGCGAGATCTTCGGCACCTGGGTGAACGTGCCGCCCGCCACGCCTTTCGGCAACGTGCTGCAGCTGCCGGCCGGACACACCGCCACGCTGGACCTGGGTCGCGACGGCGAGCGGGCGGCCGGGCCGGTCTTCCGGCGCTACTGGCATCCGGACTTCCTGCCCGCGGCGGAGGACCACCGCTACGTCGGCCGCGACGAGCGCGCGCGGCTGGCGGGAGATGTACGCGAGGCGCTGGCCGACGCGTCGGTGATCCGCCTGCGGGCCGACGTGCCGGTGGGCGCCTACCTGTCCGGCGGCCTCGACTCGTCCGCCACGGCCGCCCTGATCCAGCACACGACCGACCGGCGCATGAAGACCTTCTCGGTCGGCTTCAAGGACGCGGCCTTCGACGAGACGCGCTGGCAGCAGACCATGTCGGCCCACCTGGGCACCGATCACGAGATGATCAGGGTCGGCGACGCCGAGATCGGCGGGGCCTTCGCCGACGTGGTCTGGCACGCCGAGACACCCATCCTGCGGACCGCGCCGGCGCCGCTGTACGCCCTGTCGGGGCTCGTCCGCGCGCAGGGGTACAAGGTCGTGCTCACGGGCGAAGGCGCCGACGAGGTCTTCTGCGGCTACAACATCCTGCGCGAGGCCAAGGTGCGCGCCTTCTGGGCCCGCGAACCGGAGTCCCGGCGGCGCCCGCTGCTGCTGACGCGGCTCTACCCGTACCTGGAGCAGTCCCCGGCCGGATTCCTGACGCGCTTCTATGGCGCCGGGCTGGACGGTGTCGCCTCCGATCCCTTCTTCTCGCACCGTCCCCGCTGGAACAACACCGGGCGCATCACGGCCTTTCTCCACAGCGAGGTGGCCGTCGCCGCCGCGGCCCGCGATCCGGAGTCGCGGCTGCGCGCTTCGCTGCCCGCCGCGTTCGCGGACTGGGGACCCGTGGCCCGCGCCCAGTACCTGGAGATGAGCCTGTTCATGGCGGGCTACCTCCTGTCCTCCCAGGGCGACCGCATGCTCATGGGCCACACCGTGGAAGGACGTTTCCCGTTCCTGGACCACAACGTGGCCGAACTGGCCGGCCGCATCCCCGCCTCGGCCAAGCTGGCGGGCTTGCAGGAAAAGGCTTTACTGAAGGCCGCGGTTGCCGATCTCCTTCCTGCGGAGATCGTTACGCGTCCCAAGCAGCCTTACCGAGCCCCGGACAGCGCCAGCTTCATCGTTGGCCAGGGCGCCGAACTGGCCGAAGCCATGCTCGGCGAGGACGTCTTGCGCGAGGTCGGGATCTTCGATCCGCAGCGCATCGCCGCCCTGATCCGCAAGTGGCGGGCGGGCCGGCTGACCGGCGCACGGGACAACATGGCCTTCATCGGCGTGCTCAGCGCGCAGGTGCAGGCGCATCAGTTCGGCCGCGAACTCGAACACCGGGTCGCGGACAGCGCGCTGGAACCCGCGGAGATCGCCTGGCGGGGCGTCGAACCCAAACCCTAGCGGGGGTACATGAAAACGATGGAATTGAGGGATCAGATTCACGGTTTCGTGGTGGAGAATTTCCTGTTCGGCGATCTCGATCCGCTCAGGGACGACGAGATGTCGCTGCTCGACAATGGCATCATGGACTCGGTCGGCGTGATGGAGCTCGTGGCCTTCCTGGAACAGGACATGGGGCTGTCGATCGACGACAGCGAGCTGGTGCCGGAGAATCTCGACTCGATCCGGAACCTCGTGGGCTTCGTCACGCGCAAGCGGGGTTAGGCCCATGGCCACCATCCACGGCATGCTAGACGCGACGGTGCAGCGCCGTCCCGAGGCTGTCGCCCTGACCCACGGTGGCGTCCACACGTCCTACGCCGCGTTGTCGGCCGCCGCCGACCGCACGGCGGCCTTCCTCGCCGGCAGGGGGGTCGTCAGGGGCGACCGCATCGCCCTGTTGATGGAGAACTCCGCGGACTATGTCGCTGCTTTTTATGGCGCCCTGCGGGCCGGCGCCTGCGTCGTGGCCCTCAACCACGCCAATCGCGCCCGGACCCACCGCAAGCTCCTGCGCGATTCCGGTGCCGTCGGACTGCTGACCCGGGGCCGGGAGGCGCGCGAGCTGCCCGGGATCGTCGCCGACTGTCCGCAGCTGCGCTTCGGCGTCATCGACCGCCGCAACCCCGGGTGGGAACTGCCGGCCGGCCTGGAGCTGCTCGGCCCCGATGATGTCGCGGCCGGCGACGGTCCGACGCCCGCGGTGGGTGTGGGGCCCGACGATCTCGGCCTCATCCTCTACACCAGCGGGTCGACGGGCACGCCGCGCGGGGTGACCCTGACCCACGGCAATCTCGTCGCCAACACGGAGCAGATCCTCGCCTACCTGCCCCTGGACGAGAGCGACAGCGTCTGCTGCGTGCTGCCCTTCCACTACTCCTTCGGCAACTCGCTGCTGCTGACCCACGTGCAGCGCGGCGGCCGCGTCGTGATCGACAACCGCTTCGCCTTTCCCCAGAAGGTGCTCGAGACCCTGGTCGACGAGCGCTGCACCGGTTTTTCCGGGGTGCCCAGCCACTTCGCCATCCTCTGCGCGCGCACCGACTTTCTGCACATGCCCCACGAGCATCTGCGCTACCTCACCCAGGCCGGCGGCGCCATGTCGCCCGCCCTGACCCGTCGTCTCCGCGAGTCGCTGCCGGACCGCATCGAGCTCTACGTGATGTACGGCCAGACCGAGGCCTCGGCGCGGCTCTCCTACCTGCCGCCCGGCCGTCTGACCGAGAAGTACGGTTCGATCGGCGTGGGAATCCCCGGCGTGTCGTTGACCGTCCGTCGCCCCGACGGCTCGGCATGCGACGTACGCGAAGAGGGCGAGATCGTCGCTGCGGGCGACAACATCATGCGCGGCTACTGGAACGATCCCGGCGAGACGGCCAAGGTGCTCTTTTCCGACGGCCTGCACACCGGCGACCTGGGCTACCGCGACGAGGACGGCTTCATCTTCATCGTCGACCGCGCCAAGAACATGATCAAGGCGGGTGCCAACAGAGTGAGCGCCAAGGAGATCGAGGACGTCATCCTGGAACTGGAAACGGTGGTCGAGGCCTGCGTGATCGGCGTGCCCGACGAGCTGCTCGGCGAGGCCATCGAGGCCTGGGTCGTCCTGGCCGGGACCTCCGGGCCCGACGATCAGGCCATCCTGCGCCACTGCCTCGCGCGTCTGGCCCAGTTCAAGGTTCCCCGCAAGATCCACTTCACGGGCGCCCTCCCCAAAAATTCCTTCGGCAAGGTGCTGAAACGGGAATTGCGCGCGTCGGTGCTTTAGGGGGGCCGCGCACGCATCCATCCCCCGGTTTGTTGGTACGCCACGTATCGAGGCCGGGGGACGGGCGCGTCCCCGGCTCTCGGCACCGTGAAGCGCAATCCCCCCCCCCGTATTGAGCGTATCTTGGGGGCTTGTTCGCGGACCGTCCTCCTGATAGACTCCTCCCTCGACTCGCCACTCTAAGGACTCCAGTCAGGGAGAATTCTATGTACGGGATTGTCGGATACGGCTCATACGTGCCGCGATACCGCATCAGGGCGGAGGATATCGCGGACCAGTGGGGCGCGGATGCGGAGGCCTTCAAGAAGGGACTTCTGCTCGAAGAGAAAACGGTGCCCGGCCCGGACGAGGACACCATCACCATCAGCGTGGCGGCCGCGCGCGACGCGATCACGCGCGCGGGCATCGATCCCCAGGAGATCGGCTGCTGCTACATCGGCTCCGAGAGCCACCCCTACGCGGTCAAGCCGTCCGGCACCATCGTGATCGATGCCCTCGGCATCGGCCCCGACTGCCATGTCGCCGACTTCGAGTTCGCCTGCAAGGCGGGCGCCGAGGCCATGTACGTGGCCTACTCCCACGTCAAGTCGGGGGAGATGAAGTACGGCCTGGGCATCGGCGCCGACACCAGCCAGGGAGCACCCGGCGACGCGCTGGAGTACACGGCCTCGGCCGGCGGGTCCGCCTTCATCATGGGCGGCGACAAGGTCATCGCCGAGATCCTGCACACCTACTCCTTCACCTCCGACACCCCGGACTTCTGGCGGCGCGAGGGCGAGTTCTACCCGCGGCACGCGGGGCGCTTCACGGGCGAGCCGGCCTACTTCCACCACGTGCTGGGAGCGACCAACGGCATCCTCGAGCGCAGCGGGCTCAAACCCGAGGACTTCCGCTACGCCGTCTTCCACATGCCCAACGGCAAGTTCCCGCTGCGCGCCGGCAAGATGACCGGCTTCAGGAAGGAACAGCTGGAGCAGGGCTGGGTGGTGAACCTGATGGGCAACACCTACAGCGGCTCGTCGCCCACCGGCCTGGCGTCCTGCCTGGACGTCGCGAAGCCCGGCGACCTGATCCTGATGACCTCCTTCGGCAGCGGCGCTGGCTCCGACTCCTTCGTGATCCGCGCCACGGACCGCCTGCCGGAGGTGCAGGGCCTGGCGCCCACCGTCCGCGGCCAGCTGGCCGACCGGCGCATCCACCTCACGTACGGCAAGTACGTGGCCTACCGCGGCAAGATCCGCATGAACGAAGCCTAGAAAGGGGGCTGAGATGAGAGACGTAGCAGTCATCGGATACGGATTGACGAAGTTCGGCGAGCTCTGGAAGACCCCCTTGCGCGACCTCTTCGCTGAAGCGGCGGCGGCCTGCCTCGAGGACTCCGGCATCGAAAGGAAGCAGCTGCAGTCGGCCTACATAGGGTGCATGACCAGCGGCCTGTTCAACGGCCAGGAGCACCTGGCCTCGCTGCTCTGCGACTACGCCGGGCTGAGCGGGCTGGCGGCCACACGCGTCGAGAGCGCCTGCGCCTCGGGTGGTGCGGCCTTCCGGGCCGCGTATCTCGAGGTGGCCAGCGGCGCCAGCGATTTCGTGATGGCGGGCGGCGTCGAGAAGATGAACGACGGCGCGGACGCCACCTACTGCCTGTCCACCGCGGCGGATCAGGAATACGAGGTCTACCACGGCATCACCTTCCCGGGCCTGTACGCCATGATCGCCCACGCGCACATGCACAAGTACGGCACCACGCCCGAGCAGCTGGCGGCCGTGGCGGTCAAGAACCACCGCAACGGCGCCAAGAATCCCTATGCGCAGTTCCCCATGGAGATCACCGAGCAGACAGTGCTCGGGGCCGTCAGGGTCGCGGAACCGCTCGGCCTGTTCGATTGCTCGCCGGTGACAGACGGCGCGGCCTGCGTGATGCTGTGTCCCGCGGACGTCGCCAGGGAGCTGGGCAAGCCCGTCATCAGGGTGATCGGCTCGGGACACGCCACCGACACGATCGCGCTGCACGACCGCGCCGACTTCGCGGCGGTGCCGGTGGTCGGGATCGCCGCTCGCCGCGCCTTCGCGCAGGCGGGGATCACCATCGGCGACGTGGATTTCTGCGAGGTCCACGACTGCTTCACCATCGCCGAGATCGTCTGCACCGAGGAGCTCGGACTGTTCGAGCGCGGCCGGGGCGGACCCGCCGCCATGGATGGCCTGACCGCCCTGGACGGCAAGTCTCCCGTGAACACCTCCGGCGGCCTGAAGAGCAAGGGACATCCCGTCGGCGCCACCGGCGTCGCCCAGATCGCCGAGCTCTTGATGCAGCTCTCGGGCCGGGCGGGTGATCGCCAGCTCGCGTCGCCGCGCATCGGCCTGGCCCAGAACATGGGCGGCTCGGGCGGCAGCTGCACGGTCCACATCCTGGAGGTGGCGTCATGATCAGTCCGCGCTATCATCGAGAAATCCCGCAGCGCTACCGACTCGAGGCCGGCAAGTGCACGAAGTGCGGCGAGGTGCATTTCCCGCCCCGCAAGATCTGCCGCAAGTGCTTTGCCGAGACGTTCGAGACCGTGCGGCTGCCGCGACGGGGCAAGGTGCTCACGCACACGACAATCTGGATCCCGCCGGCGGCCTTCGAGGAGCAGAAGCCCTACGTGGTCGCCGTGGTCGAGCTCGCCGGCGGCGTGCGGTTGACCTGCATGGTGGCCGAGGCGCCTCCCGACGAGGTGAGGATCGGCACCGAGGTGGAGATCGTCTTCAGGCGCCTGCAGTCGGCGCCCGCCTGGGAGGTGCTGCAGTACGGCTACAAGGCACGGGTGATACCGGCCTAGGCCGACACCGACGCCCATGTGGACACCGCCCGCTTGGCTCCGGCACTTTGCGAGTCGCAAGCGGGCGGTGTCCACATGGGCGTCGGTGTGCTGCGCCGGCATCCGTGCCGTGTCGCCGCGGCAAGTGCTTCGGTAGGCGGGAGACACGGGATGTTGCCATCGGAGGCTGGATGGGGCACAATCGTACCGGAGTTGGAGACAACACCACGGGGGACCGAGATGAAATGCTTGAAGATGGTCCTGTGTCTGTCGATCCTCGGCCAGGCCGCGGCCGCGCAGCTCGTCGTCTTCGACAACTCCCACGCGCCCGGACACGAGATGTACGACGATTTCATCGCGGACCTGACGTCCCGCGGCTACACGGTCGAGAAACGCTCCACGCCTCTGATGGACAACGGCGACGCCGACGTGATCGTCCTGATGCCGGAGGATGCCTATGCGGCCGACGGCAACGCCTACACGTCCCAGGAGGCCGTCTGGCTCATGGAGTTCGTCGATTCCGGCAAGGGGCTCTTCGCCGGTCTCTGTCCCAATATCGACTACTGGTCGAACCTCCTGGAAGTCATGGACGAGTTCGGCATCGCCTCGGGCTATTACATCTGCAATCCGGCCTACTACATCTACTTCACCAGCCACCCCCTGTTCGCGGGCGTCCAGGAGATGGGCAACGAGTTTTCATATTGTCTGAGTCTCACCGCTTCCTTTCCGAGCACGGCCATCGCCAGCGACGGTCTGCACGACTACGTCGCCTGCTACGAAAACGAAGCGAGGGGAGACGGTGCGGCCGTCTGGGTCAGCCAGTACAGGATGATGTCCGACGACGGCCTTGACGATTACGACAACCTGGCCTTTCTGCGCAACGCCTTCGCCTGGTTGTCCCACGGCGGCGACGTGGCCGACGAGGCTTCCAGCTGGGGCGAAGTCAAACGGCTCTATCGCTGAACCGAGGTCCGACACGATCATGCGACCGCGATACGATATCAGGTTGCCGTGACCGCCGCGGCCGCTGATACTCGATGGCGACCAGCAACTTAACTTCCGGAGGCGCCATGAGATTCCTGTTGTACGTGCTCTGTCTGCTGTTCGTATGCCAATCCTCGAACGTCATGGCGCAGCTCGTGGTCTTCGACAATTCCCACTACACGCCCGGAAACCCCATGTACGACGACTTCAGGGCCCAGTTGACCGCCTGGGGCTATACCGTCGAGCGGCGGACCACGCCATTGACGGACAACGGCGACGCCGACGTGATCTTGCTTCTTACCGAGGACGGCTACACCAGCTGGTGCACGCCGTACACGTCCCAGGAGGCTTCCTGGATCAAGGATTTCGTTGATTCCGGCAAGGGATACATGGCTTCGGTCTGTCCCAACGACAACTACTGGGCCAACATCCTCGAGGTCATGAACGTGTTCGGCATAGCCGATTCGGATGCCCACCTGGACCCGATCTACTACAACCAGTTCGTGTCCCATCCGCTCTTCGACGGAGTGACGGAGCTGGGCGACGACGTCAGCAACGCCACGAGCATGGTCGTGTCGTCACCGAGCATTCCCGTGGCGGGCGACGGCCTCCACGACTGCATCGCCATCTACGAGAACGACGCCGGCGCCGGCGCCGCGATCTGGACGAGCCATTACTACATGATGGACTCGGGAGGCCTGGACGATTTCGACAATCGCGTCTTCCTGGAAAATGCCTTCGCATGGCTGTCACGCGGGGGTGTGGCCAACAAGAACTCCAGCTGGGGCGACGTGAAGAAGCTGTTCGACTGACTTGGTCGCTGTACGCGGTGTGGAAGGACCGCTCGCCTGGAGCGGTCCTTCGCCGGTCGATGGCGCTCAGTAGAGGTTCAGCGCCCGCAGCGTGTTGGGCCCGGCCAGCCCGTCGGTCTTGATGTTGTTGCGCCCCTGGAACTCGATCACGGCCTCCTTGACCTCGGTCGAGTAGACGCCGTCGATTTCGCCTGAGAAGAGGCCGAGATCCTGCAGGGCCTCCTGCAGCCGCTCCACCTCGTACCCCTTGTCGCCTTCCGACATCAGGAAGAAGCCGCGCTTGCCCCGGGTGCCCTGGTAGTTGCGGGCCTTGTTGGACTTGAGGAAGGCGGAGCGGCCGGCGGCGCTGCCGTCGGCCAGCACCATGTCCTCCTGCTCCAGCGAAAGCGCCTCCAGCTTGGCGGCGATCCTGGGACTGGCGACACCACGCTGGATCTCGTTGACGTCTGCGGTCAGCCTGTCCAGCTCGGCCTGGGCGGCGTCCATGTCGCCGGCCTCGTACAGCCGCACGATCTCGTCCTGACGCTTGTCCGTGCTGGTTAGGGTCGATTCCACGATCACCCGGTCGTTGCGCGACCGCTCGACCTCGTGCTCGTTCTCGGATACGTCCACCCGCAGCTCCAGACTCATGTCCACGGCCTCGTCGGTCAGATAGTCGTGGTAGGTGAGCCCGAGCTCGCCGAGGTCCAGATCGCCCGCGCGGGCGGGATCGATTTCCAGCTTCAACAGCAGCGAGCGTTGCTCCTCGGAGTAGAAGTTCTCCAGGGGGATGGTAACCGCGTCGCCGTCGATCTCGAACGGATAGCCGTAGACCTCGACGTCGCTCACCTTGCCGCCGGCGCGGAACCGTATCACGACGTCACGCGCGACGGTCGTGAACAGGGTCTCGAGCTCGCGGCCGAAGATGCGGCTCATCTGGTGAGGGTTCTCGATGTAGTAGTAGTTGCCGCCGCCGTTTTCGGCGATGCCCTGCATCAGGTCCTCGTTGTAGTCGAGGCCGAGACCCATGGTGGAGATGGTCACGCCGCGGCGCTTGGCATCGCGCACGAGGCGGTAGATCTCGCGCGGCTCGGTGACGCCCTCGTTGGCCAGGCCGTCCGAGAGCAGGATCACGCGGTTGATGTCGGAGCCGTCGCGGTGCCGCATCGCCTCCTCGACGCCGCGCATCATGCCCCCGCAGAGGTTGGTGCTGCCGCGCGGCTCCAGCTCGTCGATGCGCCGCTTGATCAGCGTCTTGGCTTCGACCGGCGCCGCCGGCCAGAGCACCGTGATCTCGTCGTCGTATTCCACGACGGCCAGCACGTCGCTCGCGTGCATCCTGTCGACCACGATCTTCGCGGCTTCGCGCGCGTACTCCATCTTGCCCCGGTCCGCCATGGAGCCGGAGCGGTCCAGCACCATGGCGAGATTGAGGTCGGGGCGCCCGTACGCGGGCGGAGGCACGAACCTGGCGACGTCGAAATCGATGAGCACGTAGACGGTGTTCTCGTCCCCGGCGAGGATCACGCCATGGTCGAGTTCGGCGCGCGGTGTCAGCGAGCGCGCCAGGGCGGCGGAGCCGGCCATGGTCATGGCCAACCCGGACGCCAGGGCGATGGCGAGGATGCGGTGCAGCCTGTCGCCGCGTCGGTTCGATGGCTTCCTGTTCATGATTGTCCTCCCTTTCAGCGATATCCCCCATCGCCAGGATAGAGATGCGTACAAAGCCGGGGGGGATGGGTTCCCTGAGGGGCCGCGTGCGCCCGGCGAGGTGCGCACGCTCCGCGATTAAGCTCCCATCGCGTTCCGGCGGCGTAACCATCGCCAACCTAGGGTTGCGCAGCTGAGGGGTAAAAAGAGAAGAGGCCTTTACATACTCGATGCGAACGACTCGCGGAGCGCCGGAGCAGAGCATCGAGTATGTAAAGGCCTCTTCTCTTTTTAGGCTCTTCCGGTTCATGCGTAGTTGAAGGTTGAAAAAATGTGGACATGCAAGTCTCCTGCGAAGTTACGAGGCTTCAGCAAGGAGGCTAACCAAGCATGTCCACGTCCCTGTTGTACCAC